>NZ_CAWNXG010000013.1:0-113028 GCF_963878145.1 Photorhabdus sp. S10-54
ATCGACGCAGCAGTAAAGTTCTTCTAAATTAAACATGCCTGAGGATCTCCACGATTTTGTTTTCTTTGACAAAAACTTTGATCGTGCCTCAGGCACTTAGTTCCCTTCTTAAGCAAACCTCAGGTTAAATATTAATTTCAGTTTCCAACATCTGGCTATCATGGCACCATAAATTTATTAAGTAAAACTTATGCTCACCAAACATCTTGAAATAAATTACATAATTAAGTTACTTGAACACTTAATAAATTTACATTATTAACTGTTTTAAACAAAAAATTACACATAATTAAATTATCAACCTTGATATCCATCAGCTCAAAATATAAATTTACATTAATATTTGATCGGAAAAAAGACAAAAGTAGATATGAAAAATTTTGAGGATTTCTATAGGGAAGCGCTTTCACAAATAAAGCATGATATGCGCAACGCCGCACAGGAACACCCACACTTGGCCCCATTTACCCCTGAATCTGGCGACCCGGATGTTCTCCGAGTACTGGAAGGTTTTGCGCTTATAACTGCCGGTCTTCAGCAAAAAATTAATGATGGTTTCCCGGAAGTCATCAACCCTCTTTTACGAAAAGTATGGCCGATACCTTTACATCCGATCCCTTCAACCAGCATTATCCAGTTAGATATTCAACCGGGCAGCATGACTGAAACTACAAACATTGCCAAAGGCAGTGAAATTTCTGCCATACAACATAAACAATCAATTACGTTCAGAACTACCCAAGATATTAGTATTGAACCAGTTACCTTGATCCATAAGACGCTGACACACAGCCAAGACAAAAGCCTGATATCACTGACTTTTCAATATCATGGACAAACTACCAAGTGGAAGACAGGGCAAGTCACGCTTTTTCTGGGAGAAGATCAAAAACTGGCGTCTTTACTGACGAAATACATAGATCAATCGCTGAATAACACTTATCTGAAAACATCCCTTGAAGAGAAGGAGATGTGGCTGTCTATTGAGAGCGCTCCCCGCCAGAAGGAAAATTTGGTACTGCCGAGACCACATGACTATTTCTGGCCGTTGCAGGTGTTATACGAATACCTTTATCTGCCACATGTTAATGACTTTATGTCATTTGATTTATCAGAGGAGATCGCTGAGCTCCCTTTGGGAGAGGATAAGCAATTTACCATTATCCTAGAATTTGACTGTAACATTCCCATAGAGGACATTACACCCGCATTCATTCCCCATTGCGTACCGGTTATCAACCTGGTTCCGACAAAAACAAAACCGATTGCATTTGAAAAGGGCAAATCGTGTTATGTATTAAAATCAGATGAAATCTTTAGCATTGACAAAGTTAAACTCCAATCTGAACCAGAGGAAACATCCGACGGATCTGACCACTGCGTTCCTCTTATCGATAGCGCGCAACTGGCAGCCTGCCATTTTGCCGAACCCAGTGACAACATATTGCTTTTTAACTATATACGGGAAGAATCGCCATTTAGTGGCAGCCAAATTAATCTTACGTTTTATGATCATCAGGCAAAACCTATAACAGAGCACCACTATCGCGACTTTTACTGCCAATATCACCGATTTCATGCGCAAGCACATGCATTGGGCATTGGGGAAATTTGTATACCAAGCGAGCAGATACCCAGCCATATTCAGACCAGAAATATCGTGCCGGCGTCAAAAAATCTTCCTGCCGTAGTAAACAGTCATCAGCATTGGCCGATACTATCCTTATTGTCGATTGGGCCATTTTTTCTCAGTCACATTGATACCGTCAGATCTCTGGTTAAACAACTTGATACCTTCGCTCATCTGGACGCCCCGCGTAGCCGACATATTCAGCGCATGGCCGATGGTCTCAGTAAAATCCACATTGTTCCATTCTACCATATGGGTGACGGTGTTCCCGTGAGAGCCCAGAGAATCACGCTTCGCATGACGTCAGCAAATTATCAACATGAAGGAGAAATGTATGCGTTCGCTAAGACATTGCACACCGCTTTCTCCCTCTGCCTGGTGGAAACAAGCCTTCACCAATTAATTGCCATCAATGACGACACAGGCGAATGCTGGGAATTTTACAATATGCCTGGGCATCAAAAGATCATGTAATGTAATTGAGGAAAAATTATGAAAACCGGACTCCGCTTTTCCTGCACTATCGGCAACCTGGAAACCAAAACTTTTGCAGTGGTTGATTTTACGTTAGATGAGGCGCTTTCATCGTTATTTACCCTGTCTCTGACGTTAGCGGCACATCGTTCAGATATTGATACCGATACCCTCCTGCTCCAAGCCGTGCGGTTTACCGTCACCCGTGACGATATTCTGCAACGCGAAGTGAAAGGATTGGTTGAAAGCGCAGTTGTTGGGACCACAAACCGGCATCAAACCCAGTATCACCTGACAGTCAGGCCAGAAATGTGGCTTCTGACACTCGATCAGGACAGCCGTATTTATCACCAACTCAGCATTCCCGATATTCTACAAAGCATCCTGAAGCAGAAGCAACTCAGGGCCAATATACATTTGAATAACCCACATTCAACGCGGGAATATGTCACCATGAAAAGGGAATCATCCTATGATTTCTTTACCCGCTTGGCGGCTGAAGAGGGGATTTTCTTCTGGTTCGCCGATGACGGGCTCCATCTGAGTGATAGCCACCTGAACATGAGAGCGCAGGATACACTGATCTACAACCCGGACGTTACCAGCGCAGTAGAAGAAAATGTTATCTACAAATGGCTGTTTGGCTCCCACATGCGCCCTGAATCCACTACCCAAAAAGACAGAAATTATCACAATCCCAATTATGCTTTACGGCACAATGCAACAGATTTTGAGGCAGAAAACGACACACTATTTCATATTTTCGAAAGTTACGGGCGTTTTCAGAAAGACAAAGAGGCCATTCCGTTTACCCAGTACCGGCTGGAAGCCCTGCGCGCTGACAGCAAATCCGGGATAGCGAACAGTAATTGTATTCGATTAATGCCGGGCAGAATCTTCACATTAACCAACCATCCGATTGACGCCATGAATGACCGCTGGCAAGTCATCTCTTCCCAACATACAGGGCATGTCCCTGCGGTTTTAGGCGACGGCGGAACCGGCACTACCCTGAATTCACAAACCCGGTTTATACCAGGCCGCAACGATTGGCGGCCGCCATACCGCTATAAACCATTGGCTGACGGCGATGAAATCGCAACAGTTGTCGGACCGGGCACTGAAGAAATTTATGTCAATAAAGATGGCGCGGTTCGCGTTCACTTTCACTGGAACCGTTATGATGCGCCTGACGACCAGGCTTCTTGCTGGGTGCGGGTTGCACAAGGGTGGAATGGCAACGGATTTGGTTTTCTGGCAACGCCGCGAGTCGGTCAGGAAGTGATTATCTCCTATCTCAACGGCGATATTGACCGGCCTATTATTACCGGATGCACTTACAACGGTCTTAACCGCCCGCCGCTGAATTTACCCGCGGAAAAGACGCGCACCACATTCAGAACCAAAACACATAAAGGTAATGGCTTTAACGAATTGCGTTTTGAGGATGAAAATGGCAGCGAGGAAGTGTTTATTCATGCCCAGCGGGATATGAATACCCGGGTTCTGAATGATGAAGCCTGTAATATCGGACACAACCGGACACATCATATCAAACATGATGCCCATTTACGCATTGACAATGAGTACCGCGTACAGGCGGGCAATGATATTTCCCTATCTACGGAGCAGAAACTCCATATCAAGGCAGATGATGCCCTGTTAACTCAAAGCGGTAATGAAATTCACCTAAGTTCCGGCGCTAAAGTCGTGATTGATGCTGGCAGTGAACTAACTCTACAGGCCGCCGGGCACTTCCTTAAAATCGATGCGGGCGGTATTACCAGCAGTGCGGGCATTAACTTTGGCAGTGGATCACCCGGCAGCGGCTCAGGTTGGGGCGGCAAGCTGCCAGATAAGCTGGATAAACTGAAACAGGCGAGCGTCGTACAGGCAGAAAAAGCCCTGACGGCGCCGTTGAAAGAAATCTGTCTGACCTGCCTGATGAAAGCAGAACAGGATGGCACAGCAATGGTTATAAGGGGGCAGTCATGACGCCGGAATTACAGAAAGAATGGAGTGAATACAGAGAAATGCATCCCGAAATGAAATGGTATGCCTTAGTCAGCGGCCTACAGTATGAACGTCATTTTGCTGAGGAGATTAAGTATATCGCCGGCACGAATAATCCTCTGTTCCGGCAATACCCGGATGCCAAAATTGCGTTCGCGGGGCCGTGGTTGTTTGATATGGCTTATGCGAAATCATGGGAAGAAAAGTTATCTGCGCTGGAAAAGGTTGCACCTTCGGTGTCTTGGCTACACACCACGCTGTCTTTGGACAAACTAACCCGTCACCTTGAAAACTACCTGAATATCGAGTTAGAAACAGGGGAAACGGCATTGCTGCGTTTTTACGATCCCCGCATCTTGCATCAGATCCGGGATATTTTCAGCCCAGAACAATTGTCGGCATTCACTGACGGTATTCATGAGTGGGTGTATTCTTTTGATAATAATGACCATTTTGTAAAAGGAGTCTAGTGATGATAAAACTCAGCAAGGAGCAGGTCGCTAAATTTATTAATGCGGAAGATGAGGCTTATGTGACCCAGATCCGACAACGTATTCTAGTTGAGCACAGTGAATTAGTCGAAAATGAAAGTGAACACAACCTACATCAGCGGTTAAAGAAGGCTTATCTTGATTTAATTGCGATGGGGTTTAAAGATGAAGCGTTGGTCCGCTCTTATTTATACTTCGTTGCGTTTAATCATGATTTTCACGGCTCATCAGAAATCCAGAACATGTTGAACACGGGAGATAGCCCAGAACAACAATACCGTGATTATTTGCGGGTCATGGATAATTTATTGAAAAGGAGAAATTGATATGCCATTACCACTTCTTGCGCCAGCTGCTCCTGCTCTTTTAGCTGCTGCTGAATGGACACTGGCTGCTTGTGCAACAGGATTAGCCGCCGTTGGTGTGATGGAAAGCACCAAAAATAAAGAAGGTGAACAAGACAAGGCAAAAGCGAATACACAAACAATTGCTTCGTCCCGTACCGAATGTGAGAAATGTCCGGCAATTGGCAACGTTACGATGGTTTGGGAAAAAACCACATCGTATTCAGAAATCACTATTGCTTATCAAACAAAAATTGCCGGAACGATATACAACCCTGAATTAAACATAATTGAAACTTGGTTATGTATGGATACAAATTTTGATGGTTGGAAACCTGCACAATGTTTATTTCTTGAAGCCAAAGCCAAATATGATCAATTTTTCAAAGATGGAGAACCTAATGACTTTTATAAGAATATAAAGTTAAAGGGAAAAATGTCTGGATATGACAGTATGATTAATCAGGCTAGAAGGCAGAATGTAGTATGCGAGACATTAAATAATATTCCAAAATCCCATTGGCACTTCCTAGAACCAATATCTTATGAACACTTTCTTACGGCACTTTCTATATTTTCTAACATTACGGTATTTAACACTGAACTTTAATTATTCTCATAAAAAGGAGAGTTAAAAATGACAATTATCTTTTCAAGAATAAAATTATTTCATGATTCAAATGAGGCTTTAACTCCTGAAAACGCATTACTTGATTTATATCAGATTACACGCAAGATAAATAAGTTAACAACTAGAAAAAGTGGTTGGTGTTTGCCTGGTTATACTCAAGAAGAAAGATTAAAAAATAATGCATTTGATGAAAATGGACCTACTAAATACGCTATAGAGGATTTTAAAGAAACTTATAATGAAAACTCAAAATTTATTGTGAAATCATTATCTGATGGAGTCGACGAGAACAACAATAGTATTCTATATATGGGAGAAGATAAAACCCATATTAACCCTGTCAGATTAGGTAAAACTAATATATCTATAAGCATCAATTTAGACAAAGATAGATTTAATTTTCAAGATATTATTGAATTTTTAAAAAATTCAATATCGGTTCGAAACTCTCCATTTATTTTAGTAGATACAAGAGGCTATTCGCTAAAACAAAAACAAGTTTTTCCAGATAGGGTTTATGCCGGCTGGATGCTCTATTTGCCAGTAGAAATAGACCCGACTTTAGTCCCAATGGCGGAAGAAATAATATCTATTTCTGATAAAAATGACAAAAAAGGCTCATTAATTATCACGACAAAAGATATTTTTGATATTGAAAACCAGGAGCATATCAATAAAGCCAATGATATTGAAATCTGCTTGCGGGATCTACAAATACTCCCCTTGATGACAGAGTTATAAATATGACAAACAGAGCCGTAATCCGATTAAACGACCTAACCGATCATGGTGGTAAAGTCATTACCGCCATTGATAATTACGTGTATCAAGGCGTTCCTGTTGCCGCTAAAGGTGATTTAGTAAGCTGCCCTAAATGCAAAGGGGTTTTCCCTATTGTGGAAGGGAGTAATGACTTAAAGCATCAGGGAAAACCTGTCGCATTAGAAGGTATGCAAACAGCCTGTGGCGCAAAACTGATTGCCAGCCAGAAAGATTTTCTTGCTTAATGAGACGACAATCACTTTGGCCTATTTTAGGCAATACTGGCGCACTGCACCTGTCTTCTCCATTTTACCGGGCTAATACATTAATCCGGTAAAACGGAGAGACGAGAAAAATATCGCGACTATTCGCGGGTCATGGATAATTTATTGAGAAGGAGAAATTGATATGCCATTACCACTTCTTGCGCCAGCGGCTCCTGCTCTTTTAGCTGCTGCTGAATGGACACTGGCTGCTTGTGCAACAGGATTAGCCGCCGTTGGTGTGATGGAAAGCACCAAAAATAAAGAAGGTGAACAAGACAAGGCAAAAGCGAATACACAAACAATTGCTTCGTCCCGTACCGAATGTGAGAAATGTCCGGCAATTGGCAACGTTACGATGGTTTGGGAAAAGACCACATCGTATTCAGAAATAACTATTGCTTATCAAACAAAAATTGCCGGGACGATATACAACCCTGAATTAAACATAATTGAAACTTGGTTATGTATGGATACAAATTTCGATGGTTGGAAACCTGCACAATGCTTATTTCTTGAGGCTAAGGCTAAATATGACCAATTTTTCAAAAATGGAATACCTATAGATTGGTGGAAAATAAGTAAAAGCGGGGATAGATCCATGACGACTCAAGTAGAAAAGCAGCAAGAAGTATGCACTACATTAAATGGAATCCCAAATTCTCACTGGCATTTTATGCAACCTATAAGCTATGCCTATTATTTAGAAAAATTTTCTATTTATCCCAACATTAAAGTATTTCATACTATTTAACATTTAAGTAAGGGTAAAGATAAATGACTACGTTATCATTAAATATGAAATTATATACAGATTGGAAAGAACCATTAACTCCAACAATAGTTCTTACCGATTTATATAAAATCACACAACAAGTAGATATATTTTTTGGACGCCATAAAACTTGGTATTTACCAGGAGATACTCGTCAAGAATCTTTACAACATATTGCTTTTGATCAACAAGGAGCAACAAAAGAAGCAATAAAAGAATTTGAAGAAGAATATACAGAAGAAAATCCTATAGTTATTAAAGGGATTTGGGATGGCGAAGATGATGACCATTCATGTTCAATTTGTTATATGAATTATCGTCGAGATCGGTTAGGACAAACTCAAATAGATTTTCATATATCTATCGAAGAAAATGAATTTCAGCTATCACGACTAATCAATTTTATTAATTTTCTGATTTCTACTCATAGCGCACCTTACATTATGGTAGAAAACAATGCATATAGAATAAAAAGAAAACATATTTTCCCAGATCGTTTAAGTGCTGGCTGGATGCTCTATTTACCAGTAGAAATAGACCCGACTTTAGTTCCAATGGCGGAAGAGATAATACCTGTTTCTGATAAAAATGACAAAAAAGGCTCATTGATTATCACTACAAAAGATATTTTTGATATTGAAAACCAGGAGCATATTAATAAAGCCAATGATATTGAAATCTGCTTGCGGGATCTACAAATATTACCTCTGATAACAGAGATATAACTATGGCAAGCAAAACAGTTATCCGATTAAATGACCTAACCGATCATGGTGGTAAAGTCATTACCGCCATTGATAATTACCTGTATCAAGGCGTACCTGTTGCTGTTAAAGGTGATTTAGTAAGCTGCCCTAAATGCAAAGGGGTTTTCCCTATTGTGGAAGGGAGTAATGACTTAAAGCATCAGGGAAAACCTGTCGCATTAGAAGGTATGCAAACAGCCTGTGGTGCAAAACTGATTGCCAGCCAGAAAGATTTTCTCGCTTAATGAGACGACAATCATTTTGGCCTATTTTAAGCAATACTGGCGTACTGCACCTGTCTTCTCCGTTTTACCGGGCTAATACATTAATCCGGTAAAACGGAGAAACGAGAAAAATACCGTGATTATTCGCAGGTTATAGATAATTTATTGAAAAGGAGAAATTGACATGCCATTACCACTTCTCGCGCCAGCGGCTCCCGCTCTTTTAGCGGCTGCTGAATGGACACTGGCTGCTTGTGCATCAGGATTAGTCGCCGTTGGTGTGATGGAAAGCACCAAAAATAAAGAAGGTGAACAAGATAAGGCAAAAGCGAATACACAAACAATTGCTTCGTCCCGTACCGAATGTGAGAAATGTCCGGCAATTGGCAACGTTACGATGGTTTGGGAAAAGACCACATCGTATTCAGAAATAACCATTGCTTATCAAACAAAAATTGCCGGGACGATATACAACCCTGAATTAAACATAATTGAAACTTGGTTATGCATGGATACAAACTTTGATGGTTGGAAACCTGCACAATGTTTATTTCTTGAGGCTAAGGCTAAGTATGACCAGTTTTTTAAGAATGGTGAGCCTAAAAACTTCTATAAAGATGTAAAATTAAAAGGAGATATGTCTGGGCATGACAGTATGATTTATCAGGCTAAAAAACAAAATTTAGTATGTATAACCTTAAACAATGTGCCGAAATCATATTGGCATTTTTTGCAACCTGTATCTTATGCATATTTCTCTAGAGCATTTATTAAATTTAATAACATTAAAGTGTTTAATACTGTGATTTGATAGTTGTTTAATTATATTTTGCGTAAAAAGGTAAAGATATGACAACAATATACCCAAGAATAGAACTATTTCACGATCTAAACAAGAGCATAACACCCGAAGTGGCATTGAGTGATTTATATCCGGTGGTGCAACAAGTAAATAAATTATCAAATAAGCAAAGTGGTTGGCATTTACCTGAGAATTCTTTGGAAGAAAGATTATTGTACCGAGCATTTGATGAAAATGGGCCTACTGAGTACGCATTAAAACATTTTGAAGCAACTTTTGATGAAAAATTTAAACTTATTGTTAAATCTTTATCAGATGGAAATAATGAAGACAATAATAGTATTTTATATACAAGCGAAGATGGAATTCATAATAACCCTATCCGATTAGGGAAAACCAACATATCAATTAACATTAGTCTTAAAAAAGAAGATGTTAACTTTGAGAAATTCATAATATTCATTAAAAATTTAATATCTAATTGTAAGTCTCCATTTGTTTTAGTAGATACAAGAGGCTACTCACTAAAACAAAAACAAGTTTTTCCAGATAGGGTTTATGCCGGCTGGATGCTCTATTTGCCAATAGAAATAGATCCGACTTTAGTTCCAATGGCGGAAGAAATAATATCTATTTCTGATAAAAATGACAAAAAAGGCTCATTAATTATTACGACAAAAGATATCTTCGATATTGAAAACCAAGAGCATATCAATAAAGCCAATGATATTGAAATCTGCTTGCGGGATCTACAAATACTACCATTGATGACAGAGTTATAAATATGACAGACAGAGCCGTAATCCGTTTAAGCGACATAACCGATCATGGTGGTAAAGTCATTACCGCCATTGATAATTACGTGTATCAAGGCGTACCTGTTGCCGCTAAAGGTGATTTAGTAAGCTGCCCTAAATGCAAAGGGGTTTTCCCTATTGTGGAAGGGAGTAATGACTTAAAGCATCATGGAAAACCTATTGCATTGGAAGGTATGCAAACAGCCTGCGGCGCAAAACTGATTGCCAACCAGAAAGATTTTCTCGCTTAATGAGACGACAATCACTTTGGCCTATTTAGGGCAACACTGACGCGCTACGCTTGTCTTCTCCATTTTATCGAGCTAATACATTAATCCGGTAACATGGAGAGACGAGAAAAATACCGTGATTATTCGCAGGTTATAGATAATTTATTGAAAAGGAGAAATTGATATGCCATTACCACTTCTTGCGCCAGCGGCTCCTGCTCTTTTAGCTGCTGCTGAATGGACACTGGCTGCTTGTGCAACAGGATTAGCCGCTGTTGGTGTGATGGAAAGCACCAAAAATAGAGACGATGAACAAGACAAGGCAAAAGCGGATACACAAACAATTACTTCATCCCGTACCGAATGTGAGAAATGTCCGGCTATTGGGAAAGTAATGATGGTCTGGGAAAAGACCACATCGTATTCAGAAATAACCATTGCCTACCAAACAAAAATTGCCGGGACGATATACAACCCTGAATTAAACATAATTGAAACTTGGTTATGCATGGATACAAATTTCGATGGCTGGAAACCTGCACAATGCTTATTTCTTGAGGCTAAGGCTAAGTATGATCAGTTCTTTGAAAATGGTAAACCCAAACCTTGGTGGAAATCGTCAGGCTACTCAATGCAAAAACAAGGAAAAAGACAACAATGGGTGTGTACTTCATTAAACAGTACACCAAATTCTCATTGGCATTTTATGCAACCTATAAGCTACGCCTATTATTTAGAGAAATTATCTATTTATTCCAATATTAAAGTATTTCATACTCCTTGTTAACCGAATAATTTCTAATAGGAAAAATGAATGACTATTTTATCTTTAGACATAGAAATATATACAGATTGGAAAAAGCCATTAACTCCAGACATTGCAGTTAATGATACCTATAAAATCGTAAAACAATTGGAAGATATCTTCTTTGGATACACTAAAATATGGTACTTAGGAGGAAATAGCCGCGAAGAAGCATTAACTCGGGTAGCTTTTGATGAGAGAGGAATAACAAACGAATGTATAAGCGACTTTAAAGAAAATTATACGGAAGAAGATCCTACGGTTATATCAGGCGTCTGGGATGGAAGCGAGGATGGGCAAGCATGTTCAGTTAGTTACTTTAATTATCATGTTGAAAGACAAGGCCAAACAAAAATAGAGATTAATATATCCATTAAAGAAAAAGAGTTTCACTTTCTTAAGTTGATTGATTTTATCAAGTTTCTGGTTTTTAGCCATAATTCACCTTATATTATGGTAGAAACTGATAATTATAGAATAAAAAGAAAACAGGTCTTCCCAGATCGTTTAAGTGCCGGCTGGATGCTCTATTTACCAATAGAAATAGATCTGATTTTAGTTCCAATGGCAGAAGAGATAACACCTGTTTCTGATAAAAATGACAAAAAAGGCTCATTGATTATCACTACAAAAGATATCTTTGATATTGAAAACAAGAAACATATCAATAAAGCCAATGATATTGAAATCTGCTTGCGGGATCTACAAATACTACCATTGATGACAGAGTTATAAATATGACAAACAGAGCCGTAATCCGATTAAACGACACAACCGATCATGGTGGTAAAGTTGTTACCGCCATTGATGATTGCGTGTATCAAGGCGTGCCTGAATCCGGTAAAACAGAGAGCCGAGAAAAATACCGTGATTACTTGCAGGTCATGGATAATCTATTGAAAAGGAGAAATTGATATGCCATTACCACTTCTTGCGCCAGCGGCTCCCGCTCTTTTAGCTGCTGCTGAATGGACACTGGCTGCTTGTGCAACAGGGTTAGCCGCCGTTGGTGTGATGGAAAGCACTAAAGATAAAGAAGGTGAACAAGACAAGGCAAAAGCGGATACACAAACAATTGCTTCGTCCCGTACCGAATGTGAGAAATGTCCGGCTATTGGGAAAGTAATGATGGTTTGGGAAAAAACCACATCGTATTCAGAAATAACAATTGCTTATCAAACGAAAATTGCCGGGACGATATACAACCCTGAATTAAACATAATTGAAACTTGGTTATGCATGGATACAAATTTTGATGGCTGGAAACCTGCACAATGCTTATTTCTTGAAGCTAAGGCGAATTACGATCAATTCTTTAAAAATGGGGAACCTAATGGTTTTTATCGTAAGGTAAAGTTAGGTAAGAAAAAACTGTCTGGGCATGATAGTATGTTGAAGCAAGCCAGAAAACAAAACGAAGTATGTATCGTATTAAATAACATTCCAAAATCTCACTGGCATTTTCTACAACCTGTATCTTATTCATATTTTACAGAAGCTTTTGCTCCATATCTCAATATTAAAACTTTTAATACTATGATGTCTTAATAACCAGAATAATCTATAGGAGAATTGAAACATGTTCATTATACACCCAAGAATAAAATTATTTTATGATCTTAGAGAAGCCATCACACCGGAATTAGCATTGGACGATATATATCAGTTAATGAATCAAATTAATAATCTCAGTAATAATTCAAGTGGTTGGCATTTACCTGGATATAGTGAAGAAGAAATTAGAGAAAATAACGTATTTAATGAAAATGGCATTACTGAATATGCTTTAAAAGAATTCAGGAGAATTTATGAGGATGACGGAAAATCTATTATAACGTCACTATTTGACAATCCTACAATTGATAATTCTGAAAGTGAAAAATTAGAAAATAATATTACATACATTTCACAAGATGATATTCATTCTAATTACAATAGATTGGGAAAAACTAATATATCTATTAGTCTTGAACTTAAAAAAGAAGAATTCAACCTTAAAAATTTTATCGATTTTATTAAACATTTGGTTTCTCATAGATATTCTCCATTTATTATGACAGATGCTAGAGGCTACAGATTAAATCAAAAACAAGTTTTTCCAGACCGCTTAAGTGCTGGCTGGATGCTCTATTTACCAATAGAAATAGACCCGACTTTAGTTCCAATGGCAGAAGAAATAATATCTATTTCTGATAAAAATGACAAAAAAGGCTCATTGATTATTACGACAAAAGATATTTTTGATATTGAAAACCAGAAGCATATCAATAAAGCCAATGATATTGAAATCTGCTTGCGGGATCTACAAATACTACCATTGATGACAGAGTTATAAATATGACAAATAGAGCCGTAATCCGATTAAACGACCTAACCGATCATGGCGGTAAAGTCATTACCGCCATTGATGATTGGGTTTATCAAGGCGTACCAATTGCCGCTAAAGGTGATTTAGTAAACTGCCCTAAATGCAAAGGAGTTTTCCCTATTGTGGAAGGGAGTAATGACTTAAAGCATCAGGGAAAACCTGTCGCATTAGAAGGTATGCAAACAGCCTGTGGCGCAAAACTGATTGCCAGCCAGAAGGATTTTCTCGCTTAATGAGACGACAATCGCTTTGGCCTATTTAGGGCAACACTGACGCGCTCCGCCTGTCTTCTCCATTTTACCGGGCTAATACATTAACCCGGTAAAATGGAGAGACGAGAAAAATACCGTGATTATTTTCGGGTCATGGATAATTTATTAAAAAGGAGAAATTGATATGCCATTACCACTCCTTGCGCCAGCGGCTCCCGCTCTTTTAGCTGCTGCTGAATGGACACTGGCTGCTTGTGCATCGGGATTAGTCGCCGTTGGTGTGATGGAAAGCACCAAAGATAAAGAAGGTGAGCAAGACAAGGCAAAAGCGGATACACAAACTATTGCTTCGTCCCGTACCGAATGTGAGAAATGTCCGGCTATTGGGAAAGTAATGATGGTCTGGGAAAAGACCACATCGTATTCAGAAATAACCATTGCCTACCAAACAAAAATTGCCGGGACGATATACAACCCTGAATTAAACATAATTGAAACTTGGTTATACATGGATACAAATTTCGATGGCTGGAAACCTGCACAATGCTTATTTCTTGAGGCTAAGGCTCTGTATGATCAATTTTTTGAAGATGGGTTACCCAAATGGTTTTATGCTGAATTTAAGAAAAAACCGACAGATAAGACCGGACTTGAAAGCATGATGTGGCAAGCAGAAAGACAAAATAATGTATGTGCTTCATTAAAAAATATCCCTAAATCGCATTGGCATTTTTTGCAACCAGTATCTTACGGATATTTTACCAAGGCTTTTTCTAAATTTATTAACATTAAAAAATTTAATACACCTTAAATGTGGATATTTATTTTAAAATTAGGGTTAAAAAGATGAACATAATACACGCTAGAATAGAAATGTTTTATGATTTAAAAGAAAAGATAACGCCGGAATTAGCATTGGATGACACATACTGCATTATGCAACAAATAAATAAGGTATCTAATAGTTCAAGTAGATGGCATCTACCAGGATATGATCTAGACGAAATAAAAGCAAATAATGTTTTTGATGAAAGTGGTATTACTGAATATGCCATAAATCAATTCAAAGAAAGTTATGATGAGAGTTTTAAATCTATCATAAAAACATTATTTGATGTTCCAGGTGATGTAAAGTTAAAAAACAGAATCATGTATTCAAGCCGTGACTATAGTAATAGGCTAGGAAAAACGGATGTAGGCATTGATCTTAGTTTAGAAAAAGAAAAATTTAATCATTCTAAGTGTATTGACTTCGTAGCTTCTTTAGTTAGCAACCATTACTCTCCAATAATCATGATGGATGCCAGAGGATATTCGCTAAAACAAAAACAAGTTTTTCCAGATAGAGTTTATTCTGGCTGGATGCTCTATTTGCCAATAGAAATAGACCCGATTTTAGTTCCAATGGCAGAAGAAATAATATCTATTTCTGATAAAAATGACAAAAAAGGCTCATTGATTATTACGACAAAAGATATTTTTGATATTGAAAACCAAGAGCATATCAATAAAGCCAATGATATTGAAATCTGCTTGCGGGATCTACAAATACTACCATTGATGACAGAGTTATAAATATGACAGACAAAGCCGTAATCCGTTTAAGCGACATAACCGATCATGGTGATTTTTAATGGTTGGAAACCTACACAATGCTTATTTCTTGAGACTAAGGCTCTGTATGATCAGTTTTTTGAAGATGGGTTACCCAAATGGTTTTATGCTGAATTTAAGAAAAAACCAACAGATAAGGCCGAACTTGAAAGCATGATGTGGCAAGCAGAAAGACAAAATAATGTATGTGCTTCATTAAAAAATATTCCAAAATCCCATTGGCACTTTCTAGAGCCAATATCTTATGAATACTTTCTTACGACATTTTCTATGTTTCCTAACATTACAGTATTTAACACTAAACTTTAATCATTCTCACAAAAAGGAGAGTTAAAAATGTCAATGATCTTTTCAAGAATAAAATTATTTCATGACTCAAATGAGGCTTTAACTCCTGAAAATGCATTACTTGATTTATATCAAATTACATGCAAGATAAATAAGTTAACAACTAGAAAAAGTGGTTGGTATTTGCCTGGTTATACTCAAGAAGAAAGATTAAAAAATAATGCATTTGATGAAAATGGACCTACTAAATATGCTATAGAGGATTTTAAAGAAACTTATGATGAAAACTCTGGATTTATTGTGAAATCATTATCTGATGGAGTAGATGAGAACAACAACAGTATTCTATATATGGGTGAAGATAAAATCCATGTTAATCCTGTTAGATTAGGTAAAACTAATATATCTATAAGCATCAATTTAGAAAAAGATAAATTTAATTTTCAAGATATTATTGAGCTTTTAAAAAATTCAATATCGATTAGAAACTCTCCATTTATTTTAGTAGATACAAGAGGTTATTCGTTAAAACAAAAACAAGTTTTTCCAGATAGAATTCATTCCGGCTGGATGCTCTATTTACCAATAGAAATAGACCCAACTTTAGTTCCAAGGGCAGAAGAAATAATACCTGTTTCTGATAAAAATGACAAAAAAGGCTCATTGATTATTACGACAAAAGATATTTTTGATATTGAAAACCAAGAGCATATCAATAAAGCCAATGATATTGAAATCTGTTTACGGGATTTACAAATACTACCATTGATGACAGAGCTATAAATATGACAAACAGTAAATAAATGAAAAAACAGCGCCAATAGCGCTGTAATTACAATGGATAATAAATTAAACCTGATACATTTCGCACAAATAATGGGAAACTGCATCATCAGCGTTTGAGCCAATCACTTCCATTTCTGGCAGGATATCTTTCAAGCGCTGGTGAGCATCCTGCATAATACAGCCCTTACCTGCTACCGTCAGCATTTCAAAGTCATTCATGCCATCACCAAAAGCAATACAATCACTCAGTTTATAGCCCATAGATTGGGCTACCCGCTCAAGTGCATGACCTTTCGACACTCCACCTGCCATCACTTCCAGGCAATTGCGCAACGAGAAACTCACATTGACTCTATCACCCCAACGTGTTTTGATTTTCTCTTCCAACACAACCAATAGATCATGATCTTCGCAGGTAAAATAAACTTTGCATACATCATCGGTTTTGAAGTTGTCACGCTCAAAAAGTTGATAATGAAACACTGATTCCTGAAAAAATTCTTTCTGCTCAGGGCATTCACGATTCATATACCAGTGATCATGACAATAATAATTCGTCAAAATATCAGCGTTATCAAACTCCATTAGACACAAGTCATGCACAATCTCAGGCTCAACATTGTGACTGAAAACCAGTTCACCCATAGCATTGTGTACCCGAGCGCCATTGGAAGTAATCATATAGGCATCAATACCAAGAACATCTCGGATTTGCGCAACATCTACATGATGACGACCAGTAGCAAAAATAAAATGAATGCCTTTATTGGTCAGTAAATTAAGAGTTTCCTTGGTGTAAGAAGTCAATTTGTGATCAGGAGACAGCAAAGTGCCATCTAAATCTGAAGCAACAATGTGATACATAGTTATCGTTCCTATCATTTAATTGAGTCAATTCTGGTCAAAAAAATCACAAATGGCGTTGAGTGCCTGGCTACGTAATTTATCTTTTTCAAATAGGATTTCATGATGCGACCCCTGAATAATTAACAGTAACGGCTCTTCAATGAAAGCCCTCTCTCTCCTACGTAATTCACAAAAAGCCCGTATTTTCTGATTATTAATGACTTTATCCTCACTGGCTTCTAAGACCATCAGCGGTGTCTCAATTTCTCCGGCTTTTTCTATCAGCATATCGCCAATCCAGATACTTTCCCTCATCCAGTGATATGTTGGGCCACCTATGCGTAATTCCGGATTATCCGCGTAATAACGGAGGTAACGGCTATAACGTTCATAACTATGTGTCAGAAGGTTTATCAAATAAGGCAACGGACGCCATTTCCCAGTTAGTACCGCATAATGGTTGCGCATATCTGGCCGCTTTTCAGCCCGATTTACCAGGAAAGTTGCCAACCAACGTGGCATAGGAAAGTTAATACCAAACATAGGAGCACAAAGGGCTGCTGCATCAAATACCTGGCCGTGACGTAATAAAAATCCCCCTAATATTGCCGCACCCATTGAATGGGCTAACGCATAACAGTGAGAATAATGACGAGGAAGAATTTCTCTTTCTATTAATATTTCAACGTCATCAATATAATCATCAAATTTTTCTACATGCCCTTTTTGTGGATCTGCAAGCATCCTACTGGATCGCCCCTGTCCACGATGATCAATAATAAAAATGTCGTAGCCAAGGTGATAAAAATCAAATGCAACTTCCGAGTATTTAACATAACTTTCACTACGGCCAGGAAAGATAACAACCGCTCTATAATTTTTTATCGTTGCACAAAAACGGACATAACGTATCAGTACATTATCGACACCAATAAATTCACACTCTTCCCTGGCTTGCCAAAAATCTACTAAAGGCCCGTTGGCAAAAGCAGAAAACTGCATCTCACGATTGAGCCAACTTTCTTTCAACATTTCTGGCGTCATAAGTTGCCCTCTGACTATCCAAACTCCTCTAGATGTTCACGTATTAAGGCCATAAAGACATTACCAAAACGTTCAAGTTTCCGTTGCCCTACCCCGTTGATTAATAACATTTCACCCTCCGTCACCGGGCATTGCTCTGCCATTTCAATCAGCGTGACATCGTTAAATACAACAAAAGGAGGGATATTTTCTTCGTCAGCAATAGATTTCCGTAATTTACGTAGCTTGGCAAATAGTTTGCGATCATAATTACCACTATACGATTTACTTTGCTGATTACGCCCTTTCAGATTCTGTATTCGTGGAACAGCCAGTTTTAGCGAAACTTCACCACGCAATATCGGACGCGCAGCTTCCGTTAATTGTAATGCAGAATAATTGGCAATGTTTTGACTGATAAAGCCTAAATGAATAAGCTGCCGCAATACACTCACCCAGTGTTCCTGACTTTGATCTTTACCGATACCATAAACCGGCAAATGATCATGTCTCATATCACGGATACGCTGATTATTCGCGCCTCTAAGCACTTCAACAATATAACCAATACCAAAGCGCTGCCCAACCCGGTAAATACAAGAAAGCGCTTTTTGGGCATCCACCAAGCCATCATAATTTTTTGGTGGATCAAGACAGATATCACAGTTACTGCAAGGGGTTTGTTTGCTTTCACCAAAATAGTTCAATAACACTAGACGGCGGCAAGTTTGCGCTTCGGCAAAAGCCCCCATTGCATTGAGCTTATGCCGCTCAATATCCTGCTGTGTGCCCACCTCTTTCTCTTCCAGACAACGGCGAAGCCATACCATATCAGCAGGATCATAAAACAACACCGCTTCCGCCGGCAGACCATCACGCCCGGCACGCCCGGTCTCCTGATAATAGGATTCGATATTACGTGGAATATTAAAATGAACCACAAACCGAACATTGGGTTTATTAATTCCCATACCAAATGCTACGGTTGCCACTACAACTTGCAAATCATCACGCTGAAATGCATCCTGCACCCGCGCACGCTGGCTGTTATCCAACCCGGCATGGTATGGCGCAACACTCAAGCCACGTTTTTGTAAACGCTCTGATATCTCTTCAACTTTGCTACGGCTATTACAGTAAACAATACCGCTTTTACCTTTTTGACCGCGAATAAATAACCACAGTTGATCCAATGGCTTGTATTTTTCTATCAAGGTATAACGAATATTGGGGCGGTCAAAACTGCTGATATGGATAAGTGGATTATTAAGATTCAGTAGTCGGACAATATCATTGCGAGTCGTTTCATCTGCGGTGGCCGTCAACGCAATGACAGGTAATGTCGGAAAGCGTTGCCTGAGCTGCCCCAACGCCCGATATTCTGGTCGGAAATCATGGCCCCACTGTGAAATACAGTGAGCTTCATCCACAGCCAGCATTGCTGGTTGCCATTCCAGAAGTTGCTCAAGGAAGTTATCCATCATCAAACGCTCAGGGGCGATATACAGCAATTTAATCATGCCCTGACGGCAACGCCGGATCACATCAATCTGCTGTTCGCGGACCTGAGTTGAATTCAAGCAATCCGCCGCAACGCCATTTGCCCGCAGTTGATCCACCTGATCTTTCATTAAAGAGATCAACGGCGAAACAACCAAAGTTACCCCTTCCTGTACCAGCGCCGGAATTTGGTAACACAATGATTTACCGCCACCAGTCGGCATAATGACTAAACAATCACGCCCCTCAAGAATGGTATTGATAACTTGTTGCTGACCAGGCCGGAATTGCAAATAACCAAAGGTTTCCCGCAATACCTGCTCTGTCAGTGATATCGTATTAATGACCTCTGCGGTAGACACACTTTTCCTCAACCATATTAAAAAATCACAGACGCTTTTCAAAACGCCTGGGCATTATGCTATCTCACTCTGGAAATAATTACAGCATGTCATTGAACATCATCTCAGTATAAAAGCGGGTTTAATTGAAGGTTACAGCCGATCAAAAATTCTCCCCCAATTCATCTTACTCATCCCAACGCAGCGCCATAACGCCACATTTTTGACTGCTATTTAAGCAAAAATAGAGTAAATCCTTACACTTACACAGTTGTTAATGATAATAATTTGTATTAATGTTATCAAAATTGAATACCCCAAAAGTCACCTGTCTAAGAGAACCGGAATGAATACTTGAAAAAGGATGCTTATATTCGAAAATTTCAGAATTAAGCGTACCGATTTGTTTCCAGTGTACAACGACTATGTTGGATAGGATTTTTGATTATGAATAGGGATTGTTATCACCATGAGTTCACTGCATATTAACTCCGATAATCACACTCTGCACCTCAACGCAGAGAACTGGCTCCATGCCAATCGCCATCTGGTGACAAAAATATTACGTGAGCTATATCACGAAAAATTAATTAATCCTACCTATCATGGACAGCAGCAGTATTCTCTGACAATAGGTGACTACCAATACCATTTTCAAGCGGAAACTTATCAGCTCGATCATATTGATATTGATGCCGCTTCCGTAACCAAATTCAGGGATAATCAATCTCAACCGCTTGATGCTATTCAACTGATTATTGAGTTGCATCCGCTGTTGGAAATCCCGGAAAAAATGCTGCCGATTTATCTCGACGAGATATCCAGTACGCTCTACGGTCACGCTTTTAAATATCAGTACAACCGACTTACAGCCCAAGATTTAGCTTATGCCGATTATCAAGTCGTTGAAACGACAATGAGTGAAGGCCATCCAGTCTTTATTGCCAATAATGGCCGAATTGGTTTTGATGCCGATGATTATCAGCGTTATGCACCTGAAAGCGCCAGCCCCGTGACTTTAATCTGGATTGCGGTACATAAGAATAAAGCTATTTTCTCGTCATTATCCGATCTCTCATACCAACAATTAATAGAAGAAGAGCTAGGGAAATACCTGCCAGCCCAATTTGAACGCCATCTTAATATGTTGGGATTATGCCCATCAGATTATTATCTGATGCCTCTCCATCCCTGGCAGTGGCAGCACCGTATTGCTATCAGCTTTGCGGCAGATATTGCCAATAATCATATTGTTTATCTTGGAGAAGGTCATGATCGCTACCTCGCACAGCAATCTATCCGTACTTTCTTCAATATTACTCAACCGAAGAAGAACTACGTTAAGACTGCCCTCTCCGTGTTGAACATGGGCTTTATGCGCGGGCTCGATCCACACAGCATGGTCACAACCCCATCAGTCAACGAATGGCTCAGTAACTTAGTCCATAATGACAGTTTCTTCCAACAGAAGGGTTTTACCGTACTACGGGAACGTGCCGCTCTCGGTTATTTCAATAACTACTTTGAGTCAGCCATTAAAAAGGACAGTCCACATAAGAAAATGTTGTCAGCACTGTGGCGCGAAAGCCCAATGACGCTGTTGCAGGATAACCAGCGCCTGATGACAATGGCTTCGTTGCTGCATGTCGATTATCAAGGTCATTCCGTCGTCGCAGCTTTGGTAAAGTATTCCGGCTTAAACGCAGAAGAGTGGGTGTCACGTTATCTCGATGCTTACCTCTCGCCATTACTGCGCTCTTTCTTCACCTATGATCTGGTATTTATGCCACACGGCGAAAACCTGATGTTGGTATTAGATAATAACAGCCCGACAAAAATGTTGATGAAAGATATTGGTGAAGAAGTCGCTATTTTGAATGGTGATCTTCAACTGCCTGAAGAGATTAATTTCCTGCACGTCACTATCGAAGACGACATGAAAATTAATTACATCTTCCTTGATATTTTCGATTGTTTCTTCCGCTACCTAATTCCGCTGTTGCAAAAAGATCTTAATCTACCCGAAGAGCGTTTCTGGTTACTGGTTGCACGCTGTGTCCATAATTATCAGTCACAACATCTGCATCAGATTGAAAAATTCCGCAAGTTCGATCTGTTTAAGCAGGAATTTGTTCGTACTTGCCTGAATCGTCTGCAAATGGCGAACAATCAACAGATGATCGATCTCGACGATCGTGAAAAGAATCTCAAATTCGCCGGAACTTTAGTGAATCCACTATACGCTTTACGCCATGAATACTCGGTTACTTTTCGTCAGGCAGAGCAACAATAAATAAAAATATCAACATAGATAAATACCAAAAGACTTATATTTGGGGATGTAATGAATAATAAGAAAGTGATGTATCCGTTTTTGCGAAAGGATTCCATGATTAAAAAGACAACCCTTGCAATGACGATACAGTTAGTATTGATGGGAAATAGCTACGCAGTCGCGGAAAGTGCACAGAGCACAAGCGATAAAACCACTGCCCAAAATGACAAGATACTCGTCACCGCTTCACGAGCAGAACATGAAGGGGTGACCGAAGACACCGGGATGTACAATACCACGTCGATGGTCACCGCCACCGGTCTAAACCTCTCGGCGCGTGAAACACCACAGACCGTCAGTGTCGTGACCAAACAACGTATGCTTGACGAAAATCTGGACAGTGTTAATAGCGTCATCGATAGCACAACCGGTATGAGCGTACGCCAGTTTGATAGTGATCGTTTTGGGTTTACTTCTCGTGGCATGTCCATCAATAACATCCTGCGTGATGGGGTTGCTACCTACTACGACACCCGCTTTAACTATGGTGACAATCTTCTGGATGCTGACCTGTTTGATCGTATCGAAGTGGTACGCGGAGCAGCCGGTTTGATGGTTGGCCCGGGCAATCCTTCAGCAGCCGTTAACCTGATTCGTAAACGTCCGACCCGTGATTTCCGTGGCGAATTCTCTGCTGGCGCCGGTTCTTGGGATAAATGGCGCACTGGCCTTGATCTCTCTGGCCCGTTAAATAACAGTGGCAACCTACGCGGGCGTTTCGTTACAGCCTATCAAGCGGCCAACTCCTTTATTGATCGCAATAACAACGAAAGATACCCGTTCTATGGCGTTCTTGAAGCAGATTTGACAGAAAATACCTTGCTGACTATAGGCGTTGATTATCAACGTAACCACACCCGCGGCGGTATGTTTGGTGGTTTGCCAATCTACTTTGCAGACGGCAGCAAAACAGACTATAAACGCAGCGACAGCTACGCACCTGATTGGGCTTTTTCAAAAGTTCGGACCTTCTCTACCTTTACCAGCCTGCAACATAACTTTGACAACGGCTGGAGTGTAAAAGGCACCTTTACTTATGATAATAACGCTCTGGACCAAAAAGTCCTATGGGCAACAAGTTTTCCTGACCGTAGCACCAATATTGGTATGGTGCCAGGTAACATGACACTTATTGATGGCAGCCGCCGCCAGAAGAACTACGATCTACAGGTGAATGGTGACTACCGGTTATTTAACCGTACTCATCATGTCAGCTTCGGCTTAAATCATCAGCAACAAGATTTCCAAAACGATTACTTCAACGCAACTTGTATGCCTAAGGGCAGTTGCACCGGACTGGGTGACTTCACCTCTCCTGGCTGGCAATATCCTGAACCAGAGTGGAGTAATACGCGAACTTATGGCTCAAAAGGGCGTAATGAACAGACCGCAGGTTATGCAGTCACTCAGATTTCTCTGGCAGATCCGCTGACCTTGATCCTCGGCGGCCGGGTAACCAGTTGGCAAACACGCGGTGATAATTTCAATACTCCACAGAATGCCAGCTACAGTGACGAATTTGTTCCTTATGGTGGGTTGATCTACAACATTACTCAAGACCTGTCGATTTACACCAGTTACACCGAAATATTCAACCCGGAAAGCCACCGTGACCGCAATAATAAATTGCTTGCCCCAGTGTCCGGACAAAACTATGAAGTAGGCCTAAAAGGTGTTGCCTTCGATAACAGCCTTGATTACTCACTGGCAGTCTTTGAAATCCGTCAAGATAACCTGCCATTAGTAGATAACAATGCACCGAGACTACCGGATCTCTCCATTCCTCGTTATACAGTGGATGGCACCAAAACTCGCGGGTTTGAAGCAGAAATCAGTGGTCAACTGACAGATAACTGGCGTTTTTATACTGGTTACACGCAATTCCGCGCAACAGATCCTAATGGTGTACGAATCAATACCAATACGCCAAACAGGTTGTTTAAACTGTTTACCACCTACACCCTGCCAGGTGCGATGAGTAATCTGACCATCGGTGGTGGTGTTAACTGGCAGGATAAAACCTGGTTAACCGTTGATGGGCCTGGGAAAACATCAATGCAAGCGAAGCAAGACAGTTTCGCGGTGGTTAACCTGATGAGCCGTTATCAATTCACACCGGATCTCTCTTTGACGGTTAACCTGAATAACGTCTTTGATAAGACCTACTACACCCAGTTCGGCCAATATTCTCAGTATTACTATGGCGCACCTCGCAATATTGAAGCGATCTTGCGTTATAAGTTCTGAGTTTAAAGTCATAATGACACTGCGGACGGCAAACCTTATGTTTCTATTTATTTGAGGAAAACAAAAAATGAAATTGAAGCGTTACAAAGGGTTTGCCGTATTGGTGCTGTTGGTCAGTCTGCTGGCTGGCTGTGATAAGCCAGCCAGAACAGACAATATATCGTCAGACAAGCCCGGTTATCCTAAAGAAATAACTACCGCATTGGGTACAGCGGTGATTCCACATCAACCCCAACGTGTTGTTGCCTTGGGTGCAGGAGCGGAAGATATCGTACTGGATCTAGGCATCGTTCCTGTCGGTATCGAATCCCACCGTTGGGGCGGGGATGAACAGGGCTATCTGCCGTGGTTTAAACAAGCGATACAACAGCGTGGCGAGACTTTGCCAACTGTGATAGATATGTACCCCGAATTAGACATTGAGAAGGTAATTCGTCTCAAACCGGATCTGATTGTGGCAACCCAATCAGGCATCACCCAAGAAATTTATGACCATTTATCATATTTCGCCCCAGTGATCGCTTATCCATCTGCCCCTTGGCTCACGACACCACAACAGCAGATTGAATTAATTGCTCGTGCGCTAGATAAACAGCCGCAAGGAGAGCAACTCGCTACTGAACTGGATGCCATATTACGCGAATCAGGTAATACCATCCCGTGTATCAGTGGCTACACTTTCGCCTATATCAAAGCGGGTATCAGCAGTAACATGCTATCGGTATACGTCAAAGGCGATCCACGCGTCGATACCTTAGTCCATCTTGGTTTAACGCTACTGCCATCGGTCAGCACACTGGCCGATCCCTTCGGCAGTTTCGCCGCCAATATTGGACTGGAAAATGCGGATTATCTTAATGGCGCTGATATCTTAATAACCTGGTTCAATAATGAACAAGAACGTAAAGCAGTGGAAGCACAGCCGTTATTTCAATCCATCCGAGCTGTACACCAGGGAGGTTATATTCCGCTAACCGATCAATCATTGGTCGTTGCTATGTCTTACGGTACACCGCTTAGTTTGCGCTGGGGTTTATCACAATTTATGCCGATTCTGGCAGAGGCAATTAAATCATCATGACAAATCCTAAACGCCGATCCCTACTGCTGCTTGGCTTAGGTCTCATGATACTGCTGACCCTCATTTGTATTATTGCCAGCCTGAGTCTGGGCGCAAAAATGTTACCACTATCAACCATATGGCATCACTATTGGTTAGGTGACAGCGGTAGCTATAGCGATCTGGTCATCAATGCCCGCAAACCACGTACGTTAATTGGCATCATGGCCGGTGCAGCACTGGCGCTTTCCGGTGCCGTAACACAGGGATTGCTGCGTAATCCACTCGCCGAACCGGGTTTACTGGGTGTTAACGCTGGTGCTGCTGCGGTGGTCGTCAGTTTCTCTTTCATACCCATACTGAATGAACTTCCACGCTTCTGGACAGCATTTATTGGCGCAAGTCTAGCTACATTGCTGTTCTACCTGCTCAGTGGAGGACAACGTAATAGCAATCCAGCACGCATGGTATTGACTGGTGCTGCCATTAACGCCTGTCTATTTGCTTTTGTGCAAGGTTTCGTATTAATGAATGCGCATGTACTGGATAGTTACCGCTTCTGGACTATTGGATCGCTTAGCGCAATGTCTCTGGCAGAAGCGAGTTCACTGATACCCTATCTATTATTCGCCTTGATATTGACTCTTTCACTCGGCGCTTCCCTGAATGTGATGGTGTTTGGTGAAAGCATCGCCAGTTCACTTGGCGCCAATATTGCCCGCACCCGCGTGTTGTCGCTTATTACTGCTACTATGCTGGCGGCAGTGGCTACCGCTATGGCAGGCCCCATTGCCTTTATTGGCTTGGCTGCCCCCCACTTGATGCGGGCTTTAGTTGGCAGCGATTTCCGCTGGCTACTACCCTATTGTCTATTCGCCGGGCCTTGCCTGTTGCTCACTTCCGATATACTGGCGCGGTTGGTGATAGCACCCGGGGAGATCATGGTGGGAATTATCACCGCAGGAATCGGTGGACCGTTGCTCTATCTGGTTATTAAAACCTATCGTGGAGTTAATTATGTCGCAGATTAACCTATCCAGACCGGCAAAAATTCGAACCTTCATGTTGGGAACTGCTGTTTTTCTTGTACCTCCACAACGGACCCAAAGAGCCATCTTATTGATATTGTTACTGCTTGCAGTGCTATTTTATCTCTCTCTAGCACTGGGTAAGCAAGGTATCGATAACCCCTGGCTAGCAACTTCAACTCATTATCAGGAATTTATTCTCACACAGCTACGTTTACCCCGCGCATTAGTGGCTATCGGGGCGGGCGCAACACTGGCACTCTCAGGTTCACTTTTTCAACTAACAACCCGTAACGCACTCGGTAGCCCCGATATTATCGGCGTGAATGCCGGTGCTGCCGCAGGGATCGTCACCACACTGATCATCTGGCCTGGCGTTTTCCCCGTTGCTTTAGGTGCGCTGCTAGGAGCCAGCTTCGCAGTACTACTGGTATACGCAGGAAACATTAGCGCCTCCGGACAAATGCAAACAACCAGGATTGTCATCTCTGGAATTGCTATCGCCGCCCTTTGTATGGCATTTGTTAATTTTGCTATCTCGAATGTGCGCCTTGAGCAGGCGCAACAACTTGCTTCGCTGCTGCACGGTAGCCTCGCCAACCGGCGCTGGCAAGATGTTGGGTTAATTTATGGAACGATGATACTGTTTGTTCCGCTTCTGCTCTGGCTAGGACGGCAATTGAACTACGTTAATCTGGGCTATGAAGTTGCTAATACGCTCGGTGTACCAGTACGTATCATTCAGCTTATGAGTTTGTCACTGGCGGTCATACTGGCCTCAATGGCGGTACTGGTTGTCGGGCCGGTGGCTTTTATCGCACTTTCTGCTCCACAAATCGCCCGCCGCTTGGTACGGGCCAAAGGCACTGCGCTGTTCTGCTCAGCACTGGTGGGAGCATTACTACTGCTCGCTTCCGATTTAATGACTTTGCTACTTCCTACTTCGGCACGTCTGCCAATAGGCGTTATCACCGCAGGGGTAGGCGGTGTCTATTTGATGTATTTGCTGTACGCTGAATTAAGGAGAACAAAGTCATGTCATTCGATATGAATTCCTCAACCACCGCCTCACGACTAACAGCCCAAGCGCTTTCGCTAGCATACGGCAAGAAAACGATTGTTGAGTGTCTGGATATTTCTATTCGTGATGGTGAATTCAGCGTCATCATTGGCCCAAATGGTTGTGGAAAATCGACACTACTACGCGCCATTAGCCGAGGTATAACTCCACAGCATGGCGAAATCCTGCTTGATGGGAACAATATTCAACATTACAAACCAAAAACGGTAGCACGTGAGCTATCTCTGCTAACACAAGGGGCAATCATCACCGAAGCGTTGACCGTATACGATTTGGTTTCACGTGGGCGTTACGCTCATCAATCCTTTTTACGACAGTGGTCAGCAGAAGATGAGCGAGCAGTTAACGACGCTTTACATGCGGTCGAACTCCAGGAGATGTCGCAACGGTTAGTGAATGAGCTTTCCGGTGGTCAGCGCCAACGCGCTTGGTTTGCTATGACATTGGCACAACAAACACCCATTGTACTGTTAGATGAACCAACCACTTATCTGGACATCACCCATCAGATTGAAATGCTCGATCTTTGTCAACGTTTACATTTACAGGGAAAAACGTTGGTGCTGGTACTACACGATATTAACCTGGCACTACGTTACGCCTCACATTTAATCATGATGAAAAATGGCAAAATTTACGCCGAAGGTGTGCCAGAAGAGATTATCAATGAGCAGAGTATCGCTGATGTGTTTGGTCTAGCCTGCCGTATTATTTGCGATCCAGAATCTGGTAAGCCTTTAATTATCCCAAGATACAATCCTATCTGAACGGGAAATGAGCTGCCTATACCCTATGGATTTCAAGATGGATCGCGACGGCAAGGGAGCGAATCCCCGGGAGCATAGCGAACTATGTGACCGGGGTGAGCGAGTGCAGCCAACAGAAAGAGGCAACTTGAAAGATAACGGGTATATAGTTTTGTCGTATTAACAAGCAAGCAATATAGGCGCTCAAAATATTTACCACTTGATAATAACAATGATAATAATAATAATTATCATAATTATATTTACAATGATTAGTCATATGTAAGATACTACAATCAGGTGGTATGAACATGTAAGCAGGGAGTTGGTGGTGTCAGAGACAAAGCATTCAATTACACCTTTAACCACAGTGGTAATTGAAGATATCATTCAGTTATTTGAACAAACGTTTAGCCATTTTTCTTCCACCATGAGAATAAATGCAGATAATATCCCTACTAATAGCATGAATTTCCCTCAGTGGTCAGACACAAGGAAATTTCCAGTATTAATTCAGCGCTATCAAGATGAATATTACGGTGACAATGATATAAAACCTAACCAGAAAGCCCTATATTCCTTATGGGCACAATGGTATTTTGGTTTAGTTATTCCCCCAATGATGTTAATGTTGCTGGAATATCCACAAGCAGTGGATACCCATTACAATCTTTTTCAGGTTGAATTCCATGATAGCGGTAGGCCAGATATTTTTTACTATAATTTGACCTGGCTGAATGAGGCTCCTTCATCATTACTCCATCGCCACTATTCTCTCTTGGAGCGCCATATTATTCCCGTATGCGAAAAGATTGAATCATATCAAGGGATAAATAGACGTCTCCTGTGGAATAATATTGGTTATCTTATGTATTGGTATCTTGCAGAATTCAGCACAAGAATAAATAGCAAGTTATATCAAGAAATTATAAATGGTCTTTTTATGGAACCACAATTACCTGATGGTAGAGATAACCCCCTTTACCGTACTGTTATTTTACGGCATAACAATATGCAACGTCGCAGTTGTTGCCAGAGAAATAAACTACCTGGCGTCGGTAATTGCCATGATTGCCCTTTGGAATCCAAAGTAGAAAACAAACATTAACATTCTATTCTATAATTTTTATCTGCTTAGGTAGAAAGAGATTATTATGATTTAATCGCGCTATTATTCAACAGTTATTTACTCTAACCCAATATTACACATAATAAAATCAATTATGTTGGGAAATAACCAAATTATAACCTATATATGAGATAAAAAGGATATATAATGTACGGAGATGCTCTGCTATTAAACCATCCACTCACGGAAGATAGTCATATAACGGAAGAAGATTTTTCCAGATATTTCTTAAATATGCATAGTGCTGGAGACTATCTCGATGACGCCTATAATGTCATTACCAGAATAAAGAAAATACTACAGCGGGTAGATAGACCTTTCAGTGGGATATTACCCCATGAGTTATCCCCGCTATTTTCTAAAGTGAATTTAGATCTTCCTCTGACCTCATTAAACCAAGCCTTAGATGAGCTACAGCAACTTTATCTTAAAGATGCTGTTTATTTTCATCATCCAAAATATGTTGCTCATCTTAATTGTCCACTGGTATTACCCGCTGTTCTGGCTGAAACCATTATTGGCGCAATTAATTCTTCACTGGATACCTGGGATCAAAGCGCTGGCGGGACACTAATAGAGCAAAAAGTTCTCGACTGGACACGAGATAAAATGGCATTAGGCACAAATGCCGATGGTATCTTTACTAGTGGCGGTACCCAATCAAATCTGATGGCAATACTACTTGCGCGGGACCACTTTTGTCACCAGCGCAATCCTGAACATAAAAATCAGCTACATGGTCTGCCGACAGATTTTCATAAACTACGTATTTTTACCTCGACAGTCAGCCACTTCAGTACACAAAAAGCCGCTGCTATCCTTGGTTTGGGATATAACGCCGTTATCTCTGTTCCTCATGACAGTGAGTTCCGCATGGACCCTCAAGCATTGGAACAAAGCATTAACCAATGCATCGAACAGGGCAACATTCCTTTTGCCATTGTTGCTACGACGGGTACCACAGATTTCGGCAGTATTGACCCACTTCATCCTATCGCGGCTATCGCCAAACAGTATGGTATCTGGTTACATGTGGATGCGGCATACGGATGCGGTTTACTGGTTTCGCCTCGCCGCGCTCATCTACTGGAAGGCATCAATTTAGCGGATTCTGTCACGGTGGATTACCATAAGTCATTCTTCCAACCCGTTAGTTGCAGTGCTTTCTTCGTCAAAAATAAGAAGCATTTATCCCATTTGACTTATCATGCCGAATATTTAAATCCACTCAGTGCGTTACAAGAAGGTACGCCCAATCTGGTCAATAAAAGTATCCAGACAACTCGTCGTTTTGATGCATTGAAAATGTGGCTGACATTACGAATTATGGGTGCAAAACGACTCGGACAAGCTTTTGATAAAGTGGTCGATACGGCTCAGGATGCCTATCGATTAATGGCACAGAATCCCTATTTTGAACTTATTCATTATCCAGAATTAAGTACTTTGGTTTTCCGTTTTATTCCTAAACAAAAATTACCTGATGCAGATATTGACGCCATCAATGCGGCCATTCGTAAGGCACTATTCCGTGAAGGTAATACCGTTATTGCGGGTACCAAAGTCAATGGTAGACAATATCTGAAATTTACTTTCCTTAACCCGGCAACAAACCAGCAACATCTACAAGAAATTGTGCACAGCATCGTAATGCACGGAAACGATTTTCTGGCAACCCATAACAACAACTTATGAGATTAATACTGTTTACCAGGAGAAAATTTTATGACAACTCGCCCTTATGATTTTATCGCCATTGGAATAGGTCCTTTTAATCTCGGACTAGCATGTTTAACTCAGCCACTAAAAGATGTTCATAGCCTGTTCATTGATCAAAAACCGGGCTTTGATTGGCATCCGGGAATGATGCTAGAAAATTCCACCATGCAAACCCCTTTTATGTCAGATCTGGTGACTCTGGCATCACCCACTCATCCACTTAGCTTCCTTAATTACATCAAGCAAAAAGGGAGAATATACTCTTTTTATATCCGGGAAAGTTTTTTCCTGATGCGTAAGGAATACAACCAATATTGCCAGTGGGCGACAGAACAGTTATCTAATCTACGCTTTAACACACGCGTTGACAGCATTAGCTATGATGAACATGCCTCGCTATATACATTACATTGTTCAGATACGTTAACTGGGCAACAACACCAATTTGTTTGTAAAAAATTGGTATTGGGTACCGGACCTGCACCTTATATTCCAAAGTGTTGCCAACCCTTCTCTGATCAGATGGTGACATCTGGTAATTACTTGAAGAACAAAGAAGCTTTACAACAAAAGCAATCTATTACTGTTCTGGGTAGTGGACAAAGTGCCGCAGAGATTTTCTACGATTTGCTCAGTGATATTGATAAATTCGATTATCAACTTAATTGGCTTACCCGTTCGCCACGTTTTTTCCCGCTGGAATATACCAAGCTGACACTAGAAATGACGTCACCAGAATATGTAGATTATTTCTATAGTCTCCCAGGCGAAAAACGTGATGCATTAAATTTGTCCCACAAGCAGCTTTATAAAGGTATCAATAGTTCATTAATCAACGATATTTTCGATTTAATGTACACCAAACGATTAAATGGTAAGTTAAACGTCAATTTATATACCAATAGTGAATTACAACAAATTAGCCATGCCCAAAATGGCCGCGACCTAACATTGGCGTTATTCCAACACGAACAGGAGCAACCATTTTCTCTGGACACCGAAGGAGTCGTTCTGGCTACCGGCTTTCAGTATCAAATCCCGACTTTTATTGAAGGTATACATCACCTTATCCGTTGGGATGAGAAAGGACGTTATGGTGTACAGCGTAATTACAGTATCGATCAGAACAATACCATTTTCATACAGAATGTGGAATTACATACTCACGGTTTCGTCACGCCAGATCTGGGAATGGCCTGTTATCGCAACTCCTGCCTGATTTATGAAATTACCGGTATTGAACATTATCCGATTGAGAAAAGTATCGCTTTCCAGCAGTTCAGCGTTGACACCGAAGGAGCATGCTAATGTCCGTCTTTAATCCTACACTGTTTGAAAAATCCTTGCCTGAAATAGGTACCTTTGCATTACGTTCACTGGATCTGGAACAGGACATTCCCATATTAACTGACTGGGTTAACCGGGATTACGCCCATTATTGGGGAATGCAAAACAATACTGAGAAACAAGTATGGGAATTTTATCATAATTTAGAATCCAGCCATCCGGGCAGTGTCTTTATTGGAATATATCGGGGGCAACCTACTTTTCTATTAGAGTGTTATCGTGCACAAGATGATCTGATTGGAAAATATTATCCGGCACACCCAGATGATATGGGAATGCATATTCTGGTTGCACCACCGCAAGAAAAAATAAGGCATTTCACCTGGGGAATTTTCCAAACCATCATGGCCTTTATTTTTAGTGATCCTACTGTGGCTCGCATTGTGGTTGAACCTGATATACGTAATGAGAAAATTCACAAACTTAATCTACAGGCTGGTTTTGTTTATCAGAAGGCATTGGTATTACCGAATAAAACAGCCAAGTTAGCCTTTTGCACCAGAGAACAACATCAGATTGCGTTACAGCGGGAACATCAAGCGACAACACCAACCCACTCAGGCTCATTGATGACAAATGCCATACACTTGCAACCGGCGGTCTGGCGGAAAGTTAATCGTCTGCACTTGTGTAAAGCGATTTCTGAATTTTCACATGAATGTTTACTCGTGCCTCAACAGTTAACTGAAAAAGCAGATAGTGATGGATATCACCATTACCGTTTGGATAACGCTGACCATCTGGTCAGCTATACTTTCCGAGCACGGCGTATGGCACTGGATCACTGGCTGATTGATGCCGATTCGTTACAGAAAAATGCCAACGGAGAAGAAAAAGCACTCGATTCCTTGCTATTCATTATTGAGTTCAAACAACAACTTGGCATCAGTGATGTCGTAATGCCTACCTATCTGGAAGAAATTACCAGTACTCTCTATAGCAGTGCTTTTAAGCATAACAGAATCGGTATCAGTGCAATGGATCTCGTGAATACTGATTTTCAGGCGCTGGAAGGGGAAATGATGGAGGGACATCCCTCTTTCGTTGCCAACAATGGCCGGATTGGTTTTGATATTGGTGATTTCCAGAACTTTAGTCCCGAAGCCGCCTCTGCTATGCATTTAGTATGGTTGGCCGCACATAAGAGCAAGGCACACTTTGCTTGCATCGAGCAACTCAATTATCAACAGTTGCTGGAACAAGAGCTAGGCACAACCACAGTAGCTGAATTTAACCGGCAGTTAATCGCGCTTAACCTTAATCCAGAAGACTATTTCCTGATGCCAGTTCACCCCTGGCAATGGCAGAACAAACTGGCATCGGTGTTTGCTCCTGATATTGCTAATCAGAAATTGGTCTATCTTGGTATTGGTGCTGATACCTATCAGGCACAACAGTCAATCCGTACCTTATTCAATCGCACTCATCCTCAGCGATATTATGTGAAAATGGCGTTATCCATTCTGAACATGGGATTTATGCGCGGTTTATCACCTTATTACATGGCGACGACGCCGGGCATTAACGACTGGCTATTCGATTTGGTCACACAAGATCCCATCCTGCAACGTTATCGTTTTAAAATTTTACGAGAAGTCGCCAGTGTTGGATTCAAAAACAGCTATTACGAGCAAGCAATCAGTAGTGATACGCCTTATAAAAAAATGATGGCGGCACTATGGCGAGAAAACCCACTGCAACTCATTGAACCTGGGCAACAAGTGATGACGATGGCTGCGTTACTGCACAGTGATCAGCAAGGGAATGCCCTGTTGCCCGCGTTAATTTCAGCATCCGGCCTACCTACTCAGGAATGGTTACGTCGCTATTTAGAGAGTTATCTTGCGCCACTGTTACACTGTTTGTACGCTTATGATCTGATGTTTATGCCACACGGCGAAAACATCATTCTGGTATTGGAAAACCATGTTCCACAGCACATCTTCATGAAAGATTTAGCGGAAGAGATTCTGGTCATGAATCCCGACGCCGATTTACCGGAAAAAGCGCGTCGAGTCAAAGTAGACATGCCCGAAGATATGAAAACACTGACCATCTTATCTGATGTGTTTGACGGTATATTCCGCTATCTGGCTGCAATACTAGATGAACAGGGTGACTATTCACAGGAGCTTTTCTGGCAGGCCGTAGCAGATTGTATTTTAAGCTATCAGCACAACCATCCTGAATTAAGTGAGCAATTTGTACGTTACGATCTGTTTACACCAGAGATTAAACGCTGCTGTCTAAACCGCCTGCAAATAGCGAATAACCGTCAGATGCTTGATTTAGCTGATCCGGCTCAAAGTTTACAGTTTGCTGATAACCTGATTAACCCAATTGCCAAATTTGGTCATTCGTAAAATAGAGCTATCAATGAGCATGAAGAATGGTGCCTCATCAGTAACATGCTAACGATTCTATATAAGGCGGTGCTGCTACAGTACTGCCTTCTTTATTTGCATAATTTACCTATACACGTAATTTCAGTGGATTAAATTCCAGCACCGATATTATTTTCCGTTTCAACTTACCTATAGTTGTATTCAATTATGCTATTCAGATTATTGCCAGACATTCCTTAAAGCTGGCAAGGTTAGCAATAAAAGCATAACATTAACAACTCATTAACTATATCCGTTATCTTTCAAGTTGCCTCTTTGTTGGCTGCACTCACTCACCCCGGTCACATCGTTATCTATGCTCCCGGGGATTCGCTCCCTTGCCGTCGCGATGCATCTTGAAATCCATAGGGTATATATAAAGTCATATTGATAACACATATCTTTATTTGGGAATAAAATTAAATGTCTACAACGCTATTAACCCTAGAAGAAGCCCGGCAAGTGATTGGTCATGCTTTTGTTCACGATATGCCTTTTAACCAATTATTAGGACTTGAACTGATTCGGTTTGAACAAGATTACGTAGAAATACAATTCCGTAACCAAAGTAAATTAGTAGGTAATATCGCACAAAAAATTTTACATGGTGGTGTCATTGCCTCAGTGCTTGACGTATGTGGTGGATTGGTCTGTATCGGTAACGCCTTGACCCGTCTGATACCCGCATCATTAGAAGAATTAGAAAAACGATTATCAATAATGGGAACGATTGATTTGCGGGTGGATTATCTACGCCCCGGTCGTGGTGAATTATTTACCGCCACCAGTAGTATTATCCGCAATGGCAACAAAGTTTCTGTTGCCAGAGCAGAACTACATAATGAGCAGAGAGCCCATATCGCCAGTGTAACGGCGACCTATTTGGTAGGATGACAATATAATTTTAATCGCTTGCGTAATATTCAGCCCGGTGACATATTATTTTCACGTTAACGGGCTAAAAACCCATGACACTCTTTCCACCTTTATTAACATCAGGACAATATGAACAAGCCACAAACTACCAAAGGAGTATTGTACGCCTTCGGTGCCTGTTTTATCTGGGGAATCGCACCAATTTATTTTAAACATATCCAGCAAGTACCTGCTGACGAAATCCTGACCCATCGTATTATTTGGTCATTTTTCTTTATGTTGCTACTGTTAACATTAACTCGTCACTGGTCACAGGTAGCCAAAATTTTCCGTCAACCTAAAAAAGTATTATTTCTGGCCGTGACAGCAACCGTGGTTGCCTGTAACTGGCTGATTTATATCTGGGCGGTGAACCACGGCCATATGCTGGAAGCCAGCTTAGGTTATTTCATTAGCCCATTGGTTAACGTTTTGTTCGGCATGCTGTTTCTCAGTGAGCGTTTCCGCCGTACGCAATGGGCTGCGGTTATTCTGGCCTTCACCGGCGTATTAATCCAGCTATGGCAATTTGGTTCTATACCGGTCATTGGACTAAGTTTGGCTGTCACTTTTGCCCTGTATGCCCTGCTGCGTAAGAAGATGAATGTTGATGCTCAAACAGGCATGACGATTGAAACACTGTGGTTACTACCGGTTGCCGCCATTTATCTATTTGGTTTTGCCAACACCCCAACCAGTGATTTAAGTAATAACCCAACGATTCTCAATTTATTGCTGATTGCCGCGGGCATTATTACTACTGTGCCATTACTGTTATACACGGAAGCCGCAGCTCACCTGCGCCTATCCACACTAGGATTCTTTCAGTATGTCGGCCCAACGCTGATGTTCTTGCTAGCAACCTTGGTTTATGGTGAACAAATAGGCACCGACCGTCTGATTACTTTCGGCTTTATCTGGGCTGCATTAGTGCTGTTTACACTGGATGCCGTGTATACACAGCGTAGATCGCAGAGATAGCAAAACAATGAAAATAGCCATCAGATTAGCCAATACAACCGAACAGATCGCCCTTGAAGCTCTGCAATTACGTGCGTCTCTTATGTGGGAAGAAGATAGGGAATCCTTACTAGCAAATCCCCACATGATAGAACTGCCGATAGAATATATTGCAGCAGGATATGTTTATATTGCGGAACAAGCTAATGTAATCTTGGGATTTTGTGTTGTATTGCCGCTAACTGATGGAATATTTGTTGAACCGGCCTTTTGGCATCAAGGTATTGGCAAGCAATTGGTGCAAATCACATTGAATGATCTTCACATAAAAGGCAACGTCTCATTGCAGGTGCTGGCTAATCCGCAAGCAGCCGGGTTTTATATTGCCCTTGGCTTTGAATATTTAAGAAAAGAATATACTCAATTAGGAACAGCAATTCGTATGATTAAGTACATCCTGTAAAATAAGCTAATTCTATTTTGTAAATTAATGCCTTTTATCGTCACATCTACTTTATCTTTAATAATTAAATACTGTTTTTTAATAAAAATCCCAACTACATTAAAGATATAAAATAATAGCAAAAGCTTATTTTAAAACAAAAAACACCCCAAGTTATATATCCAATCAGATATTATATAAACCATATGGAATATTTACTTAAGCATTTTATAATAATGTTAATATCGTTTCCACTCAATAATCAACTTTTTAAAATAATAATAAAACCCAATACTGCACAAACAGATGATTAAACTCTTAACGTATTATTTTTATGTCTCTATTATGACCGCCGCAATACAACTATTACGGCGGTCATATAGTGACCTGCTCCCGCCACTAAGTCACAAGTGACTCAGGCGGGGGCTTCCTATGATCCCTATTAGCAAAGGATAACAACTTTCGTTGCAGTCCCTGCTCTGACAGCAACTGCCTTGAAACATAATTTCACATTAGGTCATCCGATGGTAAAATGCATCCCATCCCTCGCTCTTTCTGACCATGCGTTCAGAAACGTAAGAAGCTTACGCACAACCACTTTTTTGGGCTTTCCAGCAGCCACGAGGCTTTAAAATCTGTGACACCTTTTCGTGGATGAGAACCGCTTTTTGTTTCTACTTTTTACGTGCTGAAAATGGCGGTCTTTTACGGGACAGTATTCACTGGGCAACTTGCAAGCAGTGTATGCCCGAACTGAGAAACCGGGAATTATTTTCTTTATGTCCATTAGATAAGATGCATACAGGTGACAGATATAAATCAATACCTACGCTTCTGTCTGCACTGATTGTGTCTGGGATTAATTTGCCTTCAAATCATCAAATAGGCACACAAGCGTAATATTTTCCCGATAGAGCTTTTTATAGTGACCATCTTTATCTTCCCGTCAATGATACAATGCAAAACTGCTTTTAGGAAACTAACCCATTCGGCGAAAAAGTTTTTGAAGACAGCCTCTAGATTAGCCAATACAGCCAACAAAGACTGACTATTGACTTCACAAACGTGTATTCAATAAACGAACAACTTACCATAACAACAAGAATTACATTAAAATAATAAATTGACATAACACCTAACATTAGAAATAATGATGTTAATTTTTTTTAACATGACCAAAACAAATGATCAAAATAGCAACAGGACTTGCAGCGATCACAGTAATTTCTCTTTCTCACACTGCATTTGCATCTTCTCTTCCACAAGAAAGGGATATACTGGATAAAGAAAAACCAAAGAATATTTTAAAAATTGACGATTTTCTACCTGAAAAGAAAAAATGGACTCTCTCGACTGGAATCTCCATTTTAAATAAATCAGGTGATGGAAGTTCACCTTTATTTTATTTAAACGAGATATCCCCCGGCCACTATATTTTGAACAAAGGAACACAAACATACCAGAAAGAAACTAACGGTGTCTCTGCTCATTCATCACTAATATATGGTATTACTGATGAACTTGCAGTAGGAGCTACTGTCAATGGCCAATGGCCAATGGCAGAATAATCAATATACTTTTGATGATGGCAAGAAAGCCGTTAATGACAAATATCAATTTAATGGTGTTGGACTAGGAGGAAGCTATCAAACCTACTTATTCTCCGATTATACTGTTTTCTTTAGTGGAATAAATATAAAAGAAAGCAAAATAAAAAGCTATACATTAGGAACATCACTAAACTGGATTTATGATCCTTTAGTCCTTAACCTGTCTTTAGGATATTTAGATGGCATATCTAGAGAACGGTTTTCAAACAATTATACAGCTTATACTACAGGTGGTTCCGTCATCTTCGCTGTTAATCCTGAAGTAAATATTCGTTGGGGTTTTTCAAAAGACTTTATCTATACACAAAATAACCTTTTATCTCAAAAATCCTGGAGCAGTAATACATCTCTATTAATTGGAACAATAGTAAATCTGACTGATAGAGTTTCTACTGATATTAATATCAAAGGTGGTGTCGGTAATAATAAAATATCTACCGTTTCTGTTTCTTTATCTTACAAAATCTGAGGACTCTGACAATGTTAAGAATTTTTTGTACTTCATTACTCATTTTGTCAACATTAATAACTACATCCTATGCTGTAATTCCTGAAAATAATGATAAATCTATATCTATAAATGATGATCTAATGAAAGAACTTGGATATAGCTCATTCAATCAGCTCAACTCAGAAGAAATGTACGAAACAAAAGGCAAAGTTGGACCAGTAGTGGTTGGCGCTATCGGCGCTATTGGTGGAGCGAGCTTATCCGTAGGACTTGATAAATCTAACGGAGATCCTGTTAATTGGAGAAATGCAGCTACCGCAGCATCAGCCGGGTTTGTTACCGGATTTAGCGGTGGTATTATGGGTCCAAGCACACTTGGAGTAGCGACTAGCACTACACTAGGAGTCAGTGCTGGTGGAGCAACCAATGCTCTACTCAAAGGTATAAGTAAAGGGTCGGCAAGCTCAGGATGTGTCTCTTGTCATTCGAACATATAATGAACATTAATTTCATCGTATTTTTGTTACTGATTTCTGGTTATCTATATTTGGGTACGAGAGCTTTTCCCGGCCCCAAATGGAGTGTACGCCTCTTATCAACATTTATCATGTTATTTTCTGGATATATTAATGAATACAATACAGTAACACTTATTTTTCTAGTCATATTATTAGGTTATGCCATAATGATTTTTTTCCTAAAAAATCTTGGCATATTAAGTACCACTAGGAATCTGGATGTTCTCTATTTATTGGGACCTGCTATTTACTTAATGATTTTTATCATAAGATGGGCTGAATAATATGATAACACTTAAAATTCACCTAAGAACCACACTGATTTTCGTAATTTTGGTTCTTTTTGCAGGCCAATCTTCTGGGAGAGAGTTAAAAGTAAGTAACTATATAGACTTGAAGTTCAAAAATATAGTAAGACAAGAGTATGACTTTACCTGTGGGCTCGCCTCATTAATAAATATACTTGCAACAAATTATCAAATCAATATAGAGGAAGAGGATCTCATTAAAATAACAGGAATAAAACCAGAATATTCATTTATAGATCTACAGAATACACTCAAGAAATTTGACATTTTATCTATGGGAGTAAAGATATCATTAAAACAACTTGAAAAGGTAAATTCACCAACAATCCTTTATCTGAAAAGAAATGGAACCAATCATTTCGTTATATTTAATGGAATAGACTCTTCTCTCGTCCAAATTATTGATCCGGCTTGGGGAAATATTAATTATACTCGATCTCAATTTGAACGATATTGGCTCCAGGATAATCAATTAGGACGAGCATTAATACTAATGAAAAAAACAGTCATACATATTAATCATGATTATGTCTATAGAAAATCACTTTTCTAAATAGTTGATCTGAATAAAGTACAAACTATATACAATATAACATTTATACTATGGTTCAACACCCCAAAAAGAAAATATGAGTTCCTTAATGCTGGAAGCGAAAAATTTGAGTTATATCTGTGATGAACGCTCTCTGTTCGTTGGGTTGAACTTTACAGTAACCCCAGGTGACATAATTCAAGTTGAAGGGCCAAACGGTGCAGGCAAAACCAGCCTACTACGTATTTTGGCCGGATTGATACGTCCAGACACTGGTGAAGTGCGCTGGCAGGACAAAAACATTCTGAGTCATTATAAGCATTATTACCATAATTTGCTTTTTATCGGTTATCAACCAGGGATAAAAACCGTACTGACACCGTATGAAAACCTGAAGTTTTATCAATCGCTTAAGCAGCAGAAAGACAATCAAGCAATTTGGCAAGCGCTGGAACAAGTCAGTTTAATCGGTTATGAAAATTTGCCAGTAGCCCAGCTTTCTACCGGTCAACAACGCCGTGTTGCTTTAGCACGTCTGTGGCTAAGCCACTGCCCGTTGTGGATTCTTGATGAACCTTTAACCGCCATTGACAAAAAAGGTGCGACAAAATTGATAACGCTTTTCAAACAACATACACAACAGGGGGGAATGATATTACTGACTACCCATCAGTATATGGCAGAAATAACACCATCTGTGAAGAAAATCCACCTAGTAGGTCAAGAGGTGATCTAATGTTTATCACTATACTACGCCACGAATTGAAAATTGTTTTTCGCAAAAGATCAGAGATCGCCAATCCTCTATGGTTCTTCTTAATCGTTATCGCATTGTTCCCATTAGGTATTGGACCGGAACCACAGTTACTAACACGCATTGCACCAGGAAATATCTGGGTCGCCGCACTACTAGCATCGCTACTTTCGCTAGAGCGACTGTTTCGAGAAGACTTTCTCGACGGCTCTTTGGAACAATTATTCCTACTATCCGCACCACTACCGCTCATAGTGTTGGGTAAAGTATGCGCTCATTGGATGGTGACAGGTTTACCATTGTTGATCCTATCACCAATAGTAGCCCTACTACTGTCATTAAGCTTTAGCACCTGGACCGCCATAGCATTAACCCTACTACTAGGTACACCGATATTAAGCCTGATAGGGGCGATCTGTGTGGCTCTGACCGTTAAGACACGCAAAGGCGGCATATTGCTTAGCCTGTTGGCTCTACCGTTGTATATTCCAGTACTGATATTTTCCACCATAGCTATCGACGCCGCATCGATAGCTATACCTATCGATGGATACTTGGCGATTTTGGGCGCTATGCTGATAAGCAGCGTAACTCTGGCACCTTTCGCTACCGCTGCCGCTCTGCGTGTAAACATACACTAGGGGATTACTAATCTATCGAACCAGACTATACAGATGAGAGCTAATCCTGAAAACAACAAATAATTTCATTGATCTGAAGAACGATCAGAGTTTCAATTTTGCAGTGAGCAATGACAACTATGTGGAAATGGTTACATCAATTTGCCAAGCCAGAGAAGCTATACCAAATGTGTGGCTACTTTATTCCTTGGCTAGGGCTAGCCAGTATACTGTGCCTAGGACTGGGATGGATATGGGGTTTTGGCTTTGCGCCATCAGACTACCAACAAGGTGAAAGCTACCGCATTATGTATATCCACGTACCAGCCGCAATGTGGTCAATAGGAATTTATGCCTTGATGGCGATAGCAGCATTAATAGGTCTAGTATGGCAAATGAAAATGTCTAATACCATAGTCGCTGCAATGGCACCAGTGGGAGCTGTGTTCACTTTTATCGCTCTGATAACCGGATCTGCTTGGGGTAAACCAATGTGGGGTACCTGGTGGGTATGGGATGCACGCCTGACCTCAGAACTAATACTATTATTCCTCTATATTGGTACCATCGCGCTGTACAACACATTTGAAGATCATCGCCTAGCAGGACGCTCAATTAGCATTCTAGTGTTAATTGGAGTAGTAAATTTACCAATTATCCATTTTTCCGTTGAATGGTGGAATACCCTCCATCAAGGTTCAACCAATCTGCAACAAACCGTTGCTCCAAATATGCGCCTACCACTGCGTTGGACAATTCTCGGCTATCTACTGTTCTTCATCACCTTAACCCTAATGCGCTTGCGTAACCTGATCCTATTCCAAGAACGCCAACACCCATGGGTAGTTGCACTGGTCAATAAGGAAAATTAACCATGAATACAGCATTCAGTTCTTGGCAGTCATTCTTTGCCATGGGTAGCTACGCTTTCTATGTATGGCTAGCGGTAGCAGCTACGTTGATCTCAATGCTCGCTCTGGTAGTACATACACTGTGGCGACGTAAACAACTATTTGATGAAATCATTCGCCGACAAACACGCGAACTACGTATCCACCAGTCAAAACGGACCTCTCTACCAATGAAACGACATACCATCCAGCAACGGGAGAGAAACTATTGTGAATCCTCGTCGTAGAAACCGTCTTTACCTAGTAATAATAGCGTTGATCAGCATTGCACTGACCGTTTCACTGGTTCTGTATGCGCTACGTTCAAATATCGACCTATTCTATACCCCAAGCGAAGTCCTACTAGGCAAAGGAAAAAATCATAAGAAACCGGAAATCGGCCAGAGATTACGTATCGGAGGCACAGTAATGCCCGGCTCAGTAAAACGCGATCCACAAACCTTGAAAGTGAATTTCAAGATCTATGATGCGCAAGGCACTATCAATGTCATTTATGATGGAATCTTGCCCGATCTGTTTAGAGAAGAGCAGAGTGTGATAGCACAAGGCGTACTGGAAAAACGTAATGTCGTAAATGCGCACGAAATACTGGCGAAGCATGACGAAAAATATATGCCGCCTGAAATAACCGAGGCAATGACGGAAAACGATAAAGAGGCAACTTCAGCCTACATCACCCCACAGGAAAGGAACAGAAAGTCATGATGCCAGAGTTAGGAAATTTTCTGCTGTGCCTAGCATTAGCAATTTCCATGCTGCTGAGCGTTTATCCCCAATGGGGTGCAGTGCGCCAAGACGAACGCATGATGGCCGTTGCTCGCCCGCTTACCTACGGCCTATTCATCACCATTGTATTAGCATTTTTCTGCTTGGTGCATGCATTTGTGGTCAACGACTTCACTGTAACCTATGTGGTCAACAACTCCAACAGCCAACTACCAGTATATTACCGTATTGCTGCTACTTGGGGGGCACATGAAGGTTCTCTGTTACTGTGGGTACTACTACTAAGCAGCTGGACTCTGGCGGTAGCACTATGTAACCGCCAAATGCCACTGGACGCCGTGGCATACGTGTTATCAGTAATGGGAATAATCACAGCAGGCTTCCTGCTGTTCATCATTATGACTTCCAATCCATTCACTCGTACACTGCCAAATTTTCCTACCGATGGGCGAGATCTCAATCCTTTACTACAGGACATTGGACTAATTTTCCATCCTCCGCTGCTATATATGGGCTATGTCGGTTTCTCCGTGGCCTTTGCCTTCTCCATCGCCTCATTAATATCTGGACGGCTGGATACTATCTGGGCACGCTGGTCACGCCCCTGGACTATAGCCGCTTGGGTATTTTTGACCTTAGGGATAGTACTCGGCTCTGCTTGGGCCTACTACGAATTAGGCTGGGGTGGCTGGTGGTTCTGGGATCCGGTAGAAAATGCCTCTTTCATGCCATGGCTGGCCGGTACAGCACTGATCCACTCTCTGGCAGTGACAGAAAAACGTGGTACCTTCAAAGCTTGGACAATATTGTTAGCAATTACTACCTTCTCACTATGCCTACTTGGTACGTTTCTGGTACGTTCTGGTATGTTAGTATCAGTCCATTCATTCGCTTCCAACCCAGAACGCGGCATATTTATCTTGGCCTATCTGGTGATCATCATTGGTGGTTCTTTGTTGCTATATGCAGTGAAGGGTGACCAAATGCGTAGCCGCATACAGCACAAAGTATTCTCACGCGAGACATTCTTGTTGGGTAACAATGTGCTGCTGATCACCGCAATGATGGTAGTACTATTAGGTACACTACTACCGTTGATCCACAAACAATTCGGCTTTGGCAGTATTTCTATCGGAGAACCATTCTTCAATATTATGTTCACCTGGCTGATGGCACCGTTTGCACTACTATTAGGCGTTGGACCTCTGGTACGCTGGCGACGCGATAAACCATCCAATCTATGGAAGCGCTTATGCGTGGCAATAGTATTAACACTACTACTCTCTATCTTGCTACCCTGGCTATTGCAGGATCGAATAGTTGGGATGACTGTGGTCGGACTAATCATGGCACTATGGGTAATTGTACTGACGCTGGTAGAACTTCACGAACGCGCCACCCATCGACACAGCTTTTGGCGTGGTTTGACACAATTCTCTCGTAGCCATTGGGGAATGATATTCGGCCATCTCGGCTTAGCGGTAATGGTTATCGGAATCACCTTCAGCCAAAATTACAGTATCGAACGCAACGTACGCATGAAGATAGGCGATATAGTAAATATCCATGATTACCACTTCATCTTCCGTGACATACACGGCATCTACGGACCTAACTACATTAGTGGTGTGGGTATTATCGACGTTACACGCAACGGAAAACCAGAAGCGACGCTACATGCCGAGAAACGCTATTACAACATAGCCCGTAGCATAATGACTGAAGCGGCTATAGATGGCGGCTTTACCCGCGATCTGTATGCTGTGCTAGGTGAAGAATTAGAAGATGGCTCCTGGACAATACGCCTGCATTACAAACCGTTTGTACGCTGGATCTGGTTCGGTGGCATATTCATGGCAATAGGCGGGATACTGTGCATCTTCGATCCTCGCTATCATATGGGCAGAAAGCTAACGGGCAAAGGTAAAATGAAGGAGCCGACATGAGACATAGGCTATTATTTATCCCGCTAATCCTTTTTCTTCTCCTAGTGGCGGCGTTCATAGTGCAGCTGACACGTAACATCTACAACGGTGAAGAGCCTACCATGCTAGAGTCAGCTTTGATCGGCAAATCAATACCTATATTTAAGCTAGAATTGCTTAATCAACCAGAAAAAACCTGCAATCAAACAATATTGCACAACGGCAAACCAATACTACTCAATGTTTGGGCGACATGGTGCCCAACCTGCTGGGCTGAACACGAATATCTGAATACCCTAGCTGCGAAAGGAATACGTATAATTGGCCTAAACTATAAAGACGATCGTACTAAAGCTGTGGCTTGGCTCAATAATTTAGGAACCCCATACATCTTGAGTCTATACGATGGCGACGGCATGTTTGGCCTCGATCTTGGTGTATATGGTGCACCAGAAACGTTTCTAATTGACGGACAAGGCGTTATCCTCTATCGCCACGCCGGAGCCATGAATAAACGAGTTTGGGAGCAGAAAGTACTACCGCTATACAAGAAATATGGGGGTGACTCATGAAGCTAGTAACACTATTGTTGGCAGGGCTACTGAGCTACAGCACTTGGGCAACAATTGACACATATCAATTTAAGTCAGCAGAACAAGAACAACAATTCCACGAACTGACAAAACAACTGCGTTGTCCAAAATGTCAGAACAACAACATCGCAGACTCCAATTCAATTATTGCAGCAGACATGCGCACCAAAGTGTATGAGTTAATAATACAAGGGAAAAACAAACAACATATCATCGACTATATGGTGGAACGTTACGGTAATTTCGTAACCTATAAACCACCTATAACGCCTATAACACTGATCCTTTGGGTCAGCCCACTACTGTTTGTACTGATTGGTGGTGCTATAGTAATTGTACATTTCCGCCGTCATCAAGAAACAGACGATGGATTTACCAAACAGGAGCAACAACATTTAGTGATGTTACTAAAAGAGACTGACAGGAACAAACCCTAATGATTTTTTGGTTAATAATTATTATGCTACTAGCTAGTGCCTCAGCGCTACTGGTAGTACCTGCAATTCTCCAAGGCAAAGCAAACACCAATACCAACCGCGATACGCTTAACAAGATACTTTATCAGGAGCATCTGAGAGAGTTAGAGCAGAATGAAGCACAGGGTGTGGTAAATGATCGTTTGGCGCTGGTACAAGAGTTACAACGAAACCTTCTGAGTGACATACCTATACAACCAATAGTGCAAAAAAAGCCCATTAATCGCTGGGCGTTAGTGCCTGGTGTATTAGTTCTGATCATAGTAGCTGTCGGGTTCTACCTAAAAACTGGCAGCCTAATGCAAGTGCTTGACTGGCAGAATCAAGAAAAACAATGCGAGAGCTATCAACCAACAAACACACCAAGAGTTTGCTCACACCTACCATCAACTTGAACCAAATAATCAGGGAGTCACCTAGACTATATGCCGAAATCTTTATGCAATTACACCAAGATAAAGAGATAACAAACATCACTGATTTTGGCGCCTGTCGCTTCCTTAATGCTCCCATAATTAAAGATATCGCCAGCGCCCAAAAAACAACTGTTGCCACTCAGGCTGTCTGGCGTTTTCGACCCAGCTAGCCGCAAAGGTTTTGGATCAGTTCAGCGATGTGTAAATACCTATGCTACATTGGGCAAGGGTTTACAGCAGTTTTTGCTAAAGCCAGTTCTTCCGCTTAAAATAGAGATACGGTGCAAGGCCGGCCGCAATCATTAAACCAATTGCGCCCGGATAACCAAATGTCCAGTGTAACTCCGGCATAAATTCAAAGTTCATACCATAACTGGAAGCCACCAGCGTTGGCGGCAGGAATACCACAGAGACAACCGAGAAGATTTTGATAATTCGGCTCTGTTCAATATTGATAAAACCCATTGCCGCCTGCATCAAGAAATTAACTTTTTGAAACAAAGATTCATTATGTGGCAACAGTGATTCAATATCCCGCAAGATTTCACGGGCCTGCTCTAGTTGAGCTCCCGGCAAACGGGCCCGTCGCACCAAGAAGTTAAGCGCACGCTGTGTATCCATAAGACATAAGCGAACCTTCCAGCTAATATCTTCCTGTTCAGCAAGACTGGACAAGGCAATATCAAACTCATCACCCTGTTTCCCTTCCATAATGACCCGGCTCAGGGATTCCAGCACGCTGTAAATATTTTCGATGACATCAGCCAACTGTTCAATCTTGGTTTCAAACAGATCCATCAGCACTTCATAAGCATTACCGTCGACTAATGTCTGATTACGAGCACGCATACGATACAATCGGAACGCAGGGAGCTCCCGCTCTCGCAACGTATAGAGACGACCATCACGAATAGTAAATGCAACTGTTGCGTTGCCAGCATGGTCTTCCGCGTCTTCAAAGTAAAAAAATGAGTGGACGTGTATCCCGTCTTCATCTTCAAAAAAACGCGCCGACGCCTCAATGTCATCCAGTTCCGGTCGGGTTGCCAGAATTTGGCCTAATTCATTTTGAACTTGCAACCTGTCTTGTTCTTCCGGCTCAACCAAATCTACCCATAAGGAATCAGATAACTTTTCTCCCTCTTCAAATTCAAGACGGAGCAGGCGATTATTCTCTAACTTAAATGCGCTCAGCATGTATCATAAGTCTCCTTTACTCCCTACGTGATCGTAAGGCGCGAATGTTACGCTTAGAAGAAAAAGCCTGTCAACATTCAACCTGGATATTATTTTCAGACCATTTCAAGTCTGGCATAAGCAGCAACCAGCCACTTAATCCCTTCCCCTTGAAACGCGATTTGTAATCGGCTATTTTCACCACTCCCCTCCATATTGACAATGGTTCCTTCACCAAATTTAGGATGACGAACACGTTGCCCAAGAGCATAACCGCTATCATTGGAGCTAATTGGTGTACCTAACCGACTATGGCTAACTGGACGAGATACTGTCGCACGTAACCGAACTTCTTCAATACATTCTGACGGCAGTTCCCCAATAAAACGAGATGGCCGATGATAAACCTCTTTGCCATATAAACGACGACTTTCGGCATAAGTGATGGTCAGCTTTTCCATTGCACGTGTCAGCCCCACATAAGCCAAACGACGCTCCTCTTCCAAACGTCCACCTTCTTCAATCGACATCTGGCTTGGGAACATGCCTTCTTCCATGCCAACAATAAATACCTGTGGGAATTCCAGTCCTTTAGCCGAATGTAATGTCATCAGTTGCACCGAATCTTGATAGGCATCGGCCTGCCCTTCTCCCGATTCCAGCGCAGCATGGGAGAGAAACGCCTGCAATGGCGTAAAATCTTCATCCTCTTCCTGATAGCTAAACTGGCGAGTCGCCGTGACAAGCTCTTCAAGGTTTTCAATACGCGCCTGCGCTTTCTCACCTTTTTCCTGCTGATACATTGCCCGCAGGCCAGAATCACGGATAACCCTGTCAGTCTGAACATGCAATGGCATATCTTCAGTTTCTGTCGATAATGCGTCAATCAGTTCAATAAAACGCTGTAAGGAAGCAGCGGCACGCCCAGCCAGCACTTTCTCTTGAAGCAATATCTGACAACAGTCCCACAACGTTTGCTGCCGTTCACGAGCCGCTTGGCGCACAATATCTAAAGTTCTGTCACCAATACCACGGGTAGGCGTATTCACCACACGTTCAAACGCCGCGTCATCATGACGATTGGCAATCAAACGCAGGTAAGCCAGTGCATCTTTAATTTCCTGACGTTCAAAGAATCGTTGACCACCATAAATACGGTATGGCATTGATGCCTGTAACAGCGCCTCTTCCAGTACACGGGACTGAGCGTTGCTGCGGTAAAGTATGGCACAGTTTTTCAGGGCACCACCATTTTCAAGCCAGTTTTTTATCCGGCCGACCACATAACGGGCTTCATCCAGTTCATTAAATGCACAATAAAGGGAGATGGGCTCACCCTCTATACCATCAGTCCACAGATTTTTACCCAGACGATCACTGTTATTAGCAATCAGTGTATTGGCAACTTTCAGAATATTACTGGTGGAACGGTAATTCTGCTCCAAACGGATAGTTTCAGCGCCGGGAAAATCTTTCAGGAAACGCTGAATATTCTCAACTTGAGCCCCACGCCAACCATAAATAGATTGATCATCATCCCCGACAATCATCACTTTGCCTGTTTCCCCTGCCAACAGATGAATCCAAGCATATTGAATACTGTTAGTGTCCTGAAACTCATCCACCAGAATATTAGTAAAGCGGCCACGGTAATGTTGCAGGATCTGAGGTTTATTCAACCACAACTCATGAGCTCGCAGTAAAAGCTCGGCAAAATCCACCAACCCGGCTCGATCACAAGCCTCCTGGTAAGCCTGATAAATTTTCTGCCATGTCGCCTCAACAGGATTGCCATAACTTTCAATATGCTGGGGCCGCAATCCTTCATCTTTTTTACCATTGATGTACCACATGCCTTGACGAACTGGCCATTGTTTATCATCCAAATTCATTGCTTTGATAATGCGTTTAAGCAGGCGATTTTGATCTTCACTGTCAAGAATCTGAAAATCCTGTGGCAAATTAGCATCCAGATGATGGGCTCGTAACAAACGATGAGCCAAACCGTGGAATGTACCAATCCACATCCCTCCCTGACTGGTACCGATCAAGTTTTCAATCCGATGGCGCATCTCCGCCGCCGCCTTGTTGGTGAAAGTCACCGCCATAATGGAAAATGGCGAAGCCTTCTCCACTGACAACAACCAAGCAATTCGGTGTACCAAAACCCGGGTTTTACCACTCCCTGCGCCAGCTAATACCAACATATTGGTTCGCGGAGCAGCTACAGCTTCCCGTTGTTTGTCATTCAGACTTTCGAGCAGATAGGAGACGTCCATAGTTACCATCAATTGATTAGACAGCGCCCAGAGGCTGCTGTGTTTTTATACAGAATAATTTCTTGATTATATCAATGCTGTCAAAGAAGCCAAATCGTAAATCTCAATGTGAGGCAGTAGGCAGCTTTCCATCGTCTGCAATAATTTTTTATTCTTAGTATTCATCCAGCAAGCTTGCATACCACTACGCAGTGCCCCTGCCACATCAGTATTCAAGTCATCACCGACATGTAAGATTTGCCCAAGCGCTAAACCCAGACGATCCGCAGCCAAACAGTACATATCGCTGCAAGGTTTTGAACGCCCATCAGGGCCAGCTTTCAGCACAAATTTAAAATAAGGGGCAAGACCACAAGCAGCGGGTTCTGCATTGCCATTAGTAATGGCTACTAGTGGCATCTGTTCAGCAAGTGCCGCCAGGGTCTTATGTGTTGATTCAGGAATATCAATCCGATTACGCCAGAGGGTGAAATGCGCCATGACATCATCTGCCCCCCGATCAGCATCTTCACGGCTAAAACCGTAATGGCAAAACATCAACTTTGAAGAGTGCCAGCGCCATAAAGTCATGTCATGACAAATTTCAGGATACTGCTCAAGTGTCAATTCACGGAAAGCACATAGATCCTGATGATTAAGATGACTGAACCTAGGATCATACCGCCGTACAAAATTCAGTACTTCCTCTTCCGTTTTATCCATAACTGGATGATTATCATACAGCGTATCATCCAGATCAAATGTCATCGCTAACACTGGCGCAAGAGGCCGGTAAAAACGCATTACTATTTCCCCCGTTTGGCTCTGGGATGGGCTACATCATACACTTTTGTCAAATGCTGGAAATCCAAATGAGTATAGATTTGTGTGGAAGATAGGCTGGCATGACCAAGTAATTCCTGAACTGCGCGCAAATCACCACTAGATTCCAGAATATGAGTGGCAAAAGAGTGGCGCAATTTATGAGGATGAATATGGCTACTCATTCCCTGGCGTATTCCCCACTGAGCAAACCGTTTTTGTACATTACGAGTTGATATCCGCCGCCCACTCTTTGAGACAAAAACGGCATTATCCTCCGGCTCGAATAGTTCCCGCATTGCCAACCAACGATTAAGCCATTCAACCGCGGTATGTCCCAAAGGCACCTTCCGCTCTTTACTGCCTTTACCTGAAACCCATACTTCTCCACTTTCAAGCTCCAGATGCTGGCAATCAAGGCTCACCAACTCCGACAAACGTAATCCAGCACCATACATCACTTCCAACATCGTCCGGTCACGCACCGATAATGGATCATTAAAATTGATATTCAGCAGCTGGTTCACTTCATCCACATCGATATTTTTCGGCAAGTGACGCTTGGTTCCCGGCGTGCTGACGGTTTTACTCGGGTTAACGGAAATTTCCCCTTGAGTCACCTGCCAATCAAGGAAACTGCGCAAGGAAGATAAACGCAACGCCAAGCTCGCTGACTGTAAGCCAGCCCGACGACTACGTGTTACCAACATTCTCACTTTCGCTGGATCAAGATCTTTCCATTGGCTGACACCCATTTCTAAAACCATCTCAGCCAATGTGGCAAGCTGGCGACGATAATTGGTGATAGTCACTGGACTTAACCGACGCTCTACCCTGAGATACCGCAAAAATGCCTCAATCGGCTCCAGTAACCGGTCAATTTCCTGCATCATATTCGTTTAATCCAACGAGACAATATATCCGGCAATAAATTAGCCAGATGCTCAAGCATGTCAGTTCCCATACCGGCTTGATAATGTTGATGATTTCGACTATTAAATATCACCATCCCCAATTCGCCCCTCGTTCCCAGTAGAGAGACGGCAACCGAACCGACATGCCGAACTTGCGGCAACAACAATAGAATTTCCGGCCCATTTAGCATACCGAGATAGTGGTTTTTATTACCAAAACGCTGAATACGGATTGGTTCAAAAGCATTGCGAGCAAGCGCTAAATCAGGCGCATTAAGTGGTGCACCAATATGCCATTTATCATTGAAAAGACGAATACTGGCACTATTTAGTCCCATATTCTTAGCCCATGAACTTAACCGACCAAGCATATCTTGTAAACTCTCTGCCGCAACTAAATTAACAAGTAATTTAAGCAACTGCTCAAACAGTTGTTCATTCTCTCTGGCCTGCTCCATGAGCAGAGTTATATCTTCTTCCAGATAAGCAATTCGCGTTCTCTGACGGCTCATATACCATTCAACCAAAGAAATCGTTTCTCTTACCGGGTGAGGAATCCGCATTTGTTCAACGACACATGCATTACGGATAAAGAAATTGGGGTTTTCCAACAAATAATCCACAACAGTCTGATCATCAAGTATGCCATTGATGCTTAACTGCTCTTCTTTTTTCTCCATCTCTGATGCTCCGCAGCTCAAAACAGACTCGATTACAGGTGAATTGTACCATCATAAACATGCATCGCCGGCCCCGTCATATAGAGCGGTTTTCCCGGCCCATCCCAACAGATAAACAGTGAACCTCCCGGCAAATCTACCCGAACATGATTGTCGAGCAGTTGCTGCTGAATGCCTATTGCCACCGCAGCGCAAGCACCACTGCCACAAGCTTGGGTTTCCCCAACGCCACGTTCATAAACCCGTAAGCGGATATGACCACGGTTTAAAATTTGCATGAAACCAATATTCGCCCGTTCAGGAAATCTTTCGTGGCTTTCCAAAGCTGGCCCTAAAATATCTACTTCGGCCGTTTCCACATCTGACACTTGAATCACACAATGAGGATTCCCCATAGAGACAACCCCACAAAGAACGGTTCTCTCTACTACCCGTAAAATATAGGTTTTTTCCGCCCTTAACGCACGAAATGGTACATGATGCGGCTCAAATTCAGGTTCCCCCATATTAACGCAAACCTGATCATCATTGGTGATGCTCAGCATCATCCGCCCCGATTGCGTGCTGACTTTAATATCACGCTTATTAATTAATCCTTTAAGACGGACAAAACGGGCAAAACAACGCGCTCCATTGCCACACTGCGCAACTTCACTGCCGTCAGCATTAAAAATACGATAGTGAAAATCCATATCCGGATCATAAGGTGCTTCAACAATTAATAATTGATCGAAGCCCACACCAGTATGTCTATCTGCCAAACGGCAGATCAATTCTGGTGAGAAATAAACATTTTGGGTCACAGCATCAACGACCATAAAGTCATTACCTAGACCATGCATTTTGGAGAACTGCATATAATGCTCCACCGTAAACCGTAGCTACTGACTATCGGCTTATCTCGCTTATTTCTGAGAGGTGCTATCCACTTTCTGCCCTTGCTGCCCAGTATTTGGGGAAATCTGAGACGCAGTTGTCGCCTTCTCTGTCGATGGTTGTTCTGGAGGAAAATAGAGAGGACCTTTCAGTCCACAGCCGGAAAGTACAAATAAGGTTATGATAGCCAGAAATCCGCGTAATTTTTTCTTCATTGCATTAATGCCTGTAATTCATACGTCAATATTCTCTATAATCGCAGTTAGACCTCGAAAAGCAAATAGGAAATGAAGATGAACGACAGTGAATTTCACCAGTTAGCTGACCAACTGATGCTTTATATCGAAGGGCAGTTAGATAATTATGATGGCAATGCTGATATCGACTGTGAAACCAATGGCGGCGTCATGACCCTGAGCTTTGATAATGACAGCAAAATTATTATCAATCGCCAGGAACCTTTCCATCAAATCTGGTTGGCAACCAAAGGCGGTGGTTATCATTTTGACTACAAAGAAAGTCAGTGGATTTGTGACCGCAATGGTGACAATTTTTTAACCATGCTAGCACACGCCATCAGCGAACAAAGTGGCGAACAGTTCAGTTTTCCATAATTGAACCTACCCCGCATCGCGGGGTAAATCAGTAATGTGACACAAAACGATAAGGTTCTGGCTGCTCTTCATTTTCCCCATCATGAGCCACACACAAATGTGAAAAAGATGATTCACTAAATGGAATCACCTGAATCTGGCCTTTCATTTGCACAATCTGATAAAACTGTGGCAAGTTAAAGTTGATAAAACTTGATCCGTAGGTAAACCGATCATGAGATGAAGAATAAAACCGACTGACGTCACGTACCAATTCTTCCTTACTTCCCTCACAATGAGAATAAATTTCTACCCGGTTGGTTTCATCCAGAATATAAATATTAAAACCTTGATTATCTTGCGTATTTTCGAAGAAAAATTGAATAATGCCCTCACTGGCAAAGCCATCAACCACCGCAGGCAAATGTGTCTCTTTGGTATTAATTTTCACCGGCAACCCATGCAATTTGTTATTAGAAATTGCCCCATAGAATTCCACGGCATTTTCCAATTTCTGCACAGATACGTTAAGACGTTCAAAGAACAGCCCCCAAGTCTGGCCGGCAATACGTAATGCTTTAAAACGACCAGGGTCCTGACGATTGCTGGATAAACGTAATTCAATACATTCAGATACCAGTTGCTGGATCCGGGTTCGGATAAGCCCTCGTAAATGTTCGCTGTAACAGAACACTTCAACAGCCGCTGGCGGTGCAGCATCTTGATGCATTTTACCCAATATGGTCTTCAACGCTTCCAGCACAGATTGCCCACCACTAAAGTGTAAAGTCCTCACTTCATTCCATGAATTACGATAAAGTAAGTCAATGCTTTCTACCAAACACTGTTGCGATTCACCAAAACTGAATACATCAAGCTTACGGAAATCAAAATGTACAACCTGATTGGAGAATTCAGCGGTCGGATCTTTTTCCAGATTGACAATAATTGCCAAATGGCGAATTTCACATGGGCTATAGAGTGCTTTCGGTGTCGGTGATGGCAGACGGATGGGAAAATGAGTAGAAATATCATTAATCAATTCATGCAGCTTCAGCTCATCACATTGAGTTTCGCCATGATGAATATGAATACACGATTTTTCTGTTAATAAACCGTTAAAGTAGGTCCACGACACCAGTTTATTGAGATAACGATTATATTCCAGAGGTTGATGACCAATGATCGATCCAATAGCCGGAGCCTGATTGTAGAGATACCAACCGCTACGGTTTGCACGTCCTTGAGGGACATAAATAAATGTTAAATTTTTCTCTGATAGGTCTGGCGAAATTTGCGGATTAACCAGCGTTACTTTTCCTGGCAATGCTTCAAATGCAGCATAAAGTTTACGCGTCAGCACACCAATATCCTGTGGACTGGCACTGACACTCAGATTATTACGGCGAGCAAAACGGATAAGATTACGATAGCTCTGCATCATGGTATCGAGCAGTTCATTATGCGCATCACGAACCTGTTCAATTTTCCATGAGTTGCGGTTATCCAAAATTTTCAACCGTTCTGGATCCCACTTCCACTCATAGACCAATTGGGTCAAAACCTGACGTCGCCAGCCAATGCAGCCTTTATCATCTTGATTTAGAGAGAGCTTTTCACAAACTTTTAAATAAAAACATCGACGTATTAGATCTAAACGGGTCGTATCATTAATTTCTATCAGATAACGGGTAACACGCTCAAGCATCATGCTGTATGCATCAAGGCCAAAGGAAACTATTTCACCCGCATGTAGGCGCTGTTTCATCTCCATTGCCAGTAACTTACCATTGGGATATTCCCAAGAATAGGCTTCCAGTAACAAGCTTTTTAATACGGCTTTATAAGGGGAATCGATACTTTTGTAGAGTTGCCATAAGCTAGCACCAAAGTACTCTTCAGCAGATAGTTCACCCAATCCACCGAGATCAAGCCACTCATTTGGCGTCAGAACACCTTGCGCATAAAGCGATAAAACATATTCATCATAATGGCGTTCTTCTTCTACGGGCACCATTTCCCATAACAAACGCTTACCCGCCATACGTACAGCGGTACGATAAAATTCATCAAGTAACAGAATATGCTGAGTAGAACCGCAGTCCTCACCACCGAGGCTACCACTCGCATTATGGCGAAAGCGGTTTTCATCAATAAGAAAAAAATTGACTTCAATACTAAGCGCTGCCGCCCATTGTTCAATAAGCGTACACTTACGTTGCAGCAAAAGGCGCTCATCATTATCAAGCCATGACTGATGACATACCCAGATATCCAAATCAGAACAACCGCTCTGCCCGATTGATGAAGTACTGCCCATTGAGTAAATACCGGTAATAGGAAGTTCACCATTGGCAGGCTGTTCTATGAAGTGATCTAATTTATTTTCTAAATCATTAAGATAAGATTTTTGTGCTTCATCATGCACGAAAAAACATACGCCATAGGGAACATTACCGTTAATGTAACCTGGCATCATCGGATGATGATAATGCAATAATACTGGCAGTAAACTGTATACCTGTTTAAATTCCGCACTCATGGCGGTAGAGGCGCGTTCTAACCTGAGTTGGTTTATCGCATCCAGTCTCTGCTTCAGTGTTTCGATATAAAGGTACAAGACGTCTCGCCCGATTGAGTTCCAGTGCCCAGATAAATCCCCCGTTTCCGGCTGTTATAGCTCGATGGAATTATTTAGAATGATTTTTACCAATTTATTACCGGAAACGTGATCAATTTAACACCTTGTCGATAAACCGTAAAGTCAGTAAAGCAATTGAATTCGATGCCTTATCGTACGGAAAATCAAATAATACATTGTTATATATGGGAATAATCAAAAAACCCATACCGTTTATACTTTCTTATACGAAAGAAATTTTCTCTACCCATTTTTTCAAGTTAATGCGCGTAATACCTTGTTATCATCAACCCTATAAAAATGACTCCGTTGGCTATATTTTAATTAATGATTTTTTCCATTCGGAATTCTTTAATTACAGAAATAATTTACTTGAAAAGTTAATTCATAATTAAATCAATCTATTTTTATAGATATCAAAATAATTTAAAAATTAAAATTTATTTTATGATTTAACATAACTGGCATCTCTTCTTCTCAGCCTCCTAGCTGGAAAAAAAAGTGATGAAGTGTTAAAACGAGTGCTATGTTTTTCATTTATATGACGGCTGAAAAGCCTGAGAAATACAAACATCTATGTCAACTAAAACCATCCGTATCGCAACCCGGCAAAGCCCTCTAGCCATGTGGCAGGCGCTGTATGTTCAACAAAAACTACAACAATGTCACCCAGATTTGGAAGTTCAACTGGTTCCGATGGTAACCCAGGGCGATGTTATTCTGGACACGCCTCTAGCAAAAATTGGAGGAAAAGGGCTATTTGTCAAAGAGTTAGAATTAGCTCTACTTGAAGGCCGAGCCGATATCGCCGTCCATTCAATGAAAGACGTCCCGATCTCTTTTCCTGAGGGGCTAGGTCTGGTCACTATTTGTGAACGTGATGATCCACGTGATGCTTTCGTCTCTGTGAAATATCACTCTCTTGATGAATTGCCAACAGGCAGCATCGTTGGCACATCAAGTTTACGCCGCCAGTGTCAACTCCGTGTATTCCGTCCTGATCTGATTGTCCGTGACCTTCGGGGCAATGTTGGAACCCGTCTGAACAAGTTGGATAATGGTCACTATGATGCAATTATCCTCGCCGTCGCAGGATTGAAAAGGTTAAAACTGCATGAGCGTATCCGTACGCCATTGACGGCGGAACAATCATTACCTGCCGTTGGTCAAGGCGCGGTAGGAATTGAATGCCGCCTCGACGACCAACAAACACAAACTCTGTTAGCACCATTAAACCACTATGATACAGAAGCTTGTGTTCTTGCCGAACGTGCGATGAATACCCGGCTGGAAGGAGGCTGCCAAGTACCAATAGGTAGCTATGCTATCTGGCAGGACGGGAAAATCTGGTTACGGGCATTAGTTGGCGCACCTGATGGTAGCGTTATTATTCGCGGTGAGAGAACGGCTTTCCCAAAAGATGCCTGCCAGGCAGGGGTTGAATTGGCAGAAGAGTTGTTGGAACGGGGAGCACGGGAAATTCTAACCAAAGTTTATCGAGGAAATCCCTCCACATGAGTATTCTGGTGACTCGCCCTGCTCCTGCCGGAGAGGAACTAGTCAGAAAGTTACAGGCTGCGGGAAAAACAGCTTTCAGCGCACCTTTAATCAATATTCACCCAGGTTCAGAGCTGCCACAGCTAGCTGAGAAGCTTAACCATCTAAATACCTGTGATATGGTATTTCTATTGTCAAAAAATGCAGTTTATTATGCAAACTCTCAGTTAAATAAAATTAATCTTTTATGGCCCAACAAGCTGATTTATTATGCTATCGGCAGATCAACCGCTCTGGCTTTTCATCAACTAACGGATATGAATGTTATCTGGTCATCAGAGGGTGAGACCAGCGAAATCTTGCTAAAATTACCATCACTACATCAGGTTGAAAATAAACAAGCTTTGCTGCTCAGAGGAAATGGCGGACGTGAACTTATTGCCCGGACGCTGACAGAAAGAGGCGTCACAGTTAATTATTGTGAATGTTATTTCCGCGAGCCAGTAGGCTACCCGGCAGCAGAATTCAGTGCCCACTGGCAAAAGTATGGAGTACAAACTTTAGTTGTAACCAGTGGCGAAATACTGCAACTATTATATAACTTAATACCTGAAAGTGATCGAAACAGGTGGTTATTGCATTGCCACCTGATTGTGGTAAGCGAGCGTCTTGCACATACCGCCCGGAACTTGGGCTGGCAGGATGTTAAAGTTGCAAAAAGTGCAGATAACGATGCCTTAATTCAGGCACTAGAATAAACTGACATGGGATGCCCACTATGACGGAGCAAAAACAGTCCGCCGAGACAGTTGAACAAACAAAAACTACGGTTGAAAACTTGCAACAGCTCGAAACCGCGCCTCAAAAGCAAGAACGTTCTGGTACGCTAAAAAACATTATTGCTATTGCAATCATGCTGGCAATCGGTGGCGGTCTTTATTATTACGGACAGCAACAAAGCCATTTATTGAGAGCAGAGAACCATGAGCTACGCCAACAACTGGAATCACTGAAACAACAGCAATCACAGGATAAACAGCATATTGAAGCGCTGTTTAAAGAACAATCACAGACTTTAAGCCATTTCGCCGCACAAAATGATCAGCTAGATAATAGCCTACAAGAGTTACAAGCCAAAATCTCTGCGTTATCCAGCTCTGATGTAAAAAGCTGGCTACTGGCACAAGCTGATTTTCTGGTCAAAATGGCAGGCCGGAAATTATGGAATGATCAAGATGTAGTCACCGCCGCTGCTCTGCTGAAAAATGCAGATACCAGTCTCTCTGAAATGAATGATCCAAGCCTGATTGAAATCCGTCGTGCAATTACACAAGACATCAGTACATTATCTGCCATTAGTCAGATTGATTTTGACGGCATTATCCTGCGAGTTAATCAGCTTTCTAACCAAGTAGATAACCTGCGTCTGGCTGACAATACAACCGATGGTTCGCCAATGGACGAAGATAATGATGAATTAACCGGTACATTATCTGAATGGCGCCAGAATCTGAGCAAAAGCTGGAAGAGTTTCATGGATAATTTCATTACCATCCGTCGCCGGGATACCGCAGCAGAGCCATTACTGGCACCAAATCAAGATATCTATCTACGAGAGAATATCCGAGCCCGTCTGTTGATTGCCGCCCAAGCAATACCGCGTCATCAAGGTGAAGTTTTTAAACAATCATTAGAAACGGTTTCAACTTGGGTTAGAGCTTACTTTGATATCAATGATCCCAATACCAAAGCATTCTTGGAAGAAATTGATTCATTAAGCCAGCAACCTGTTTCCATCACTGCGCCAGACCACCTTTCAAGCCAGCCTTTACTGGAAAAACTGATGCAAACCCGGGTTCGCAGCCTACTTTCCCAATCTTCTGAAACCAATCAGGAGGGTTAAGTTATGCTGAAAGTTCTATTACTGTTTGTGGTACTCATTGTTGGTATTGTGCTTGGCCCAATCGTTGCCGGCCATCAGGGATATGTTCTGATTCAAACTGACAATTACAACATTGAAACCAGTGTTACCGGCCTGTTTATTATATTTGTTCTTTTACAACTGGCACTCTGCCTCCTTGGCTGGTGCTACCGCAGAGTTATACGCACAGGCTCACGTACCCGTGGCTGGTTCCTTGGACGCAAACGCAGCCGTGCCCATGCTCAAACAAAAGCAGCGCTGATCAAACTGGCAGAAGGCGATTTCAAACAAGTTGAGCAATTACTGACCCGTAACGCTGACCATGCAGAACAACCTGTGGTCAACTACTTACTGGCGGCTGAAGCAGCCCAACAACGCGGAGATGAATTTCGTACCAATCAATATTTACAACGCGCGGCAGAAGTCGCAGATAATAACCAGTTGCCTGTGGATATTACCCGTGTACGTATTCAACTCACGCAAGGTGAAATTCACGCAGCCCGTCATGGTGTAGACAAGCTATTAAATCAAGCTTCACGTCATCCAGAAGTCTTACGCTTGGCTGAACAGGCTTATATGAAGTCAGGAGCTTACCAGTCACTGATTGATATACTACCGGTAATGGAAAAAATCCATCTACATGATGAGTTACAAATTCACAAATTGCGCCAGCAAGCCTATATCGGTCTGATGAATCAGTACATGGCAGAACAAGGCAGCGAAGGCTTAAAACGTTGGTGGCACGATCAAAGCCGAAAAATTCGCCATGATGTGGCTTTACAAGTTGCAATATCTGAACACTTAATTGAATGTGATGACCATGAAACTGCACAAAAGATCATCCTGGAAAGTTTAAAACGTCAATACGACGAACGTTTACTCTTATTGATCCCACGCTTAAAAAGCGAAGATCCAAAGCCGATACAAAACGCATTGGATCATCAGTTAAAACAACATGGTTCAACTCCCTTGCTAAACAGTACGCTCGGACAAGTTGCTTTGCGTCACGGAGAATGGGAAAAAGCAGTAAAAGACTTTAAAACCGCATTAGCCCAACGTCCTGATGCACATGATTATGCATGGTTAGCAGACGCATTGGATAAACTGCGTAAACCAGAAGAGGCCGCACAGGTTCGTCGTGAAGGATTAATGCTCACTTTGAAGCGCGAGAGTAATGTCGTGAAGAGTGATCTCGTTAATAGCAATAGTGCTGTAATGTCGTGATCTCTCATCCATTATTAGCAAGTCTTCATGCCGATGATTAAAAATGCCCCGCACGGGGTAATGTCAGTCAGTTAAGCAACTGACTGGCTGTTTTTCTGAGCCTTTCTGTACTTATATGGCCTTTCCTTTACCACTATCGGGAAGGCCCTTTCCCTCCTTGTCGGCAACTTCAGTGACTACGCTATACTTTCCAGGCCTCGCATCAGTTCTGGGATTCTGCCCGGCGAAGCACCCTGTAACATCATCAGCATTCTCATTACCATGCCGCACGATTCTGAGAAGCTCAGTTGATTCGGCCAATAACGCGCCCCATAGCTCCTGCTCCACCAGTTCCGGCTTTTTACTCCTCAGGGGTTAATTTGTTCAGTAACATATAACATAGTCTGTTTGATTTCGCGATAACCCAGCTCTATTTCCCACCGGTGGCTGTAAAGATCTACCATCTCATCTCCCGGATAACGCATGGCGTGAGTCATGGTATTTCTAGTTTAAATCAGGAACAAAAAGATAAACTAGAACACATTATTAATGAACAAAAAAACTAGCTGACGAAGATCTTCAAGCAGCTAGCAGAAATTTTATGAGTATAACGCATGAAGAACTTTTTTATATCAAAGTTATATTTCACAAATTCAAAGTGGCGAACGAATTTATTTTGAAAATAATTATGATTTCGCTAAGGAAGCAAAAATACAAGTTGTCGATCCTCTGTGGGCTATTGTAGGTGCAACAGTAAGCGGAACTTTGAAAGATACCAAGGCTGAAAATATTGGCGATAAATATAATATATCTGGCGTAATAAATTATAGATTTTATGACGAATTTACAGACCCATACGATATGAAAGATTTAATTGGTAAAGAGTGGAATCCTAATGGAACTCCGTTTGATATCACAGGGGAGTGGAAAAAAATGTAAATTTCCAGGTCGATAAAGATGTTTATGAAAACAAAGTCAAGCCATTGATTGAAAAGCAATAGCATTAATATCCATCATCAAAGGTCGCACATTAAATGCGTGACCTTATACAAAAAACAATTAAAAAAACCATTGATACATAATCATAGGAGAAACATGGCTGAATATTGCAATAATAGTCATTAATAACGACACTAATATGGTTTTTTTAAATTTCTTCCTAATATAGAATAATTAGCTACCATAGATAGCATAAAAAAAATCACAAATATCGACAAAAGAAAAGCAATTAATAACATAACACAATCCATTATTGAAGAAATTGTCTGTAATATTACATCAAATGAGGATCAATTTTTAATGGGAAAAATTGAGACTTATGTCACATCTATTGATATTTCAGATAAATTTTTCTGACCTATTAGCGGAAGTGGCCGAGGCCAATTTTTTATCACCACATCAGTAATATCAAAAACGACCGCTCGTCAAGTGAGAGCGTTTCTGGTGGGAAAGTCTGAGGAAGAGGTGTTCTTAACATAGCAGTAAGCTCCGTTTGGTGAATGGGATTTAATTAAAACAAAGTGCCGGATAAAAAACCAGCACTTTGTCAATAATCTGAATGCCCCACACGGGGCATTTTTCTAACCATATTTCTTAGCAAAATCTTCATCGGAAGTGCAAAGATAAATAATAAATTCAATAAATGAGATAAGTGCAGGGATAAATGTCCAGCAAAATAACAGATATAAAATCCCCATACCGATTTTGCCCAGATAAAATTTATGAGCGCCAAAGGAACCAAGAAAAAACGCCAACAGTGCAGCAACAATGCGGCTTTGACTACCAGAAGAATAGGCCCTTATCATCGCGCCACAATGTGGGCACGATTGTGCAGACTCATGCAACATTCGACCACAACCAAAGCATCCAATCATTTTTGACATCAATATTCCCCTTAAGATAAGTTTAGGAATGAAGTAGCTAGATTAATTTTATATTAAAAAAACTAACCATCATATTTTCAGTTCTGTTTATATTAGATAGTAATATCTAAACAGTATATAAACCTACCAGATATATCTTTTAAAAATAAAAAAAACACCTACCTTAAAAACAAAAGATAGGTGTACAAATACAATCAGGTCTACAGACGGATAGTGCCTCACTCAACGTTGAGTCCGGTCGGCGATGAAAATTACTCATCTGTGACATGGACAATAGGCACCGATAATCGGCTCTGCATCATCCCTGGGTTTATGAAGCATATGCAATCATAAGAAATAGGATGAGCATCTACGTTTGTAACAATGCATTTAATGTGCCAGCTTTTATTTAAATGAAAACTGCCTCGCTTCATCAGCTATTTCTCTATTTATTACAACAAGAAATCGAATCATCACAAAATCCATCTCATGCACTGTCTCTTATTTGAGACAAAACATAAGGTATTTATTATTTTCATTATAATTCAATTTGTTATAAGTCTCTTATTTGAGACAGCTAGTATATCGATTGTCTTCAAAATACAAAAAATAAAAAATTACCATATAAAACAAATAGTTATTTTTAAAAAATAATCCACTAAATTTGAATCAACAGAGCACAACTTAAAGGTATATGGATCAGGAAAGGGAACAAAAAATCAGGGGGACAAAAAGGGATAAAACGCAAAAAACCCTGCAATGCAGGGTTCTTTTGGAATTTGGTCGGCGAGAGAGGATTCGAACCTCCGACCCACTGGTCCCAAACCAGTTGCGCTACCAAGCTGCGCTACTCGCCGAAATTTTCTACTCTTTCTTTTCTCTTTTTTATGGTGCGAAAGGGGGGACTTGAACCCCCACGTCCATAAGGACACTAACACCTGAAGCTAGCGCGTCTACCAATTCCGCCACCCTCGCATGTCACAAAAAAGATGGGGTGGCTAATGGGACTCGAACCCACGACAACTGGAATCACAATCCAGGGCTCTACCAACTGAGCTATAGCCACCATAACAGCTATTTACTGCTAAATACTTATTACCAACGGCGCAATACATCACCGCAGCTCTTGCACGCAAATAATGGCGCACCCGACAGGATTCGAACCTGAGACCTCTGCCTCCGGAGGGCAGCGCTCTATCCAGCTGAGCTACGGGCGCTTAACGCCGTTTCGGGTGGGGATAGTACGGATTTAATGATATACTGTCCAGTGCTTTTTTAAAGAAATGATGCGTTTGATTACACCTTACTCATTTCGTAGATAAAGCCAGCTCTTAACTTCCCTATTCACTACCACCGTGACAGTAAATCAATCTATCAGGCTTTTGGTTTTTTACCGTTAAAAAGCTTCACCAACCAATAAATCAGCGACACCATTAATAAAAATCCCCCACCGACCAGCAATGAGAAACGAGTATCCGGGTTAATTGCCATCCCTATCAACACACAACATAAAAATGCTAATGTCAGGTAATTTACATAAGGGAACAAAATGGATTTAAAACCATGTTGTTTCATTGCCTGCTGATGATACTGACGAAAACGCAATTGGCTTATCAGAATAACAAACCACGGTACCATTCCTGGTAACACACTGGCGCTATAAACATAAACAAAAACCGCCTGCGGATTTGGGATCAAGTAATTCAAACTAGAGCCCACAATCAAACACAAGATAGTGATGGCAATACAGATTACCGGCACCCCATTCTTTGACAATTTAGTCAGTGATGAAGGTAGCTGATGGTTTTGCGCCAACGCATAAAGCATCCGCCCACCACTGTACATGCCGCTGTTACAGCCGGAAAGCGCAGCCGTCAATACAACAAAGTTAATCACGGCTGCCGCAGAGGTGATCCCCACTTTGGTAAATGTCATTACAAACGGGCTACCCTGTGAACCCACTTCTGTCCATGGAAATAATGTAACTACAATGAAAATCGCACCCACGTAGAAAATCAGGATACGCCAGAGAATATTGTTAATCGCTTTTTTCAATGTCACCTGAGGGTTCTTCGCTTCCCCCGCAGTGATACCAACCAACTCCACACCCTGATAAGATGCAACCACAATACAGAGCGCAAACAGAAACCCTTGCCAATTACCCGCAAAGAAACCACCATGCGCAGTCAGATTACCCAATCCAATAGGCTGCCATTGATTACCAATACCGAAAAATATCAATCCCAAGCCAATCAGGATCATGACAATAATTGTGGTCACCTTAATCATGGCAAACCAAAATTCCAGCTCACCATAAAGACGTACCGCCGCAAGGTTAGCCAAAGCGACCAATGCCACCGCAATCAATGCCGATACCCACTGAGGAAGTTCAGGGAACCAAAACTCGGCATAAACCCCGATAGCCGTTATTTCTGATATTCCTACCGCCACCCACATAAACCAATAGCCCCAAGCGGTGAGGCATCCCCAGTATGGGCTGAGATATTTATGTCCAAAAGAGGCGAAAGAACCCGTGACAGGTTCAAGAAACAGCATTTCTCCCATCGATCGCATAATGAAAAAAACAAAAATTCCGGCAATAATATAAGCCAGCAAAACGGAAGGACCAGCCCATTTCAGTGTGCTGGCCGAGCCCATAAACAGACCGACACCAATTGTGCCGCCTAGTGCGATCAGCTCTATATGACGGGCTTCTAAACCCCGTTGCAAGCTATGTTGTTGATCTGCCATAAATTCCCTGTCCATTGTTATATGTTGTAATATGCAATAATAAAAACATACAAGACTGATGTTGATCAGCCATAAAAAGGTCAGGGATCAAAACATGTTTTTCCACTGAGTGGAATAAAAAATTATCTAATAATTAACTATAAATAGTGAAAATCTGGCAGGATAAAACTGTTAGATAAATATTGTGGAATAAATTCATTGTATCGCCTGACGAAAGCATCACCTGACGAAAATTTACACGACAGGCAAGAAGCGGGTTTACAGACGACCACTATAATAATATCCAAGAAATTTCAGTAAGTTAAACTGGCGACGAATACGGCTTGGTTGTGATAACAAGCGATAAAGCCATTCAAGCCCCAAATTCTGCCATGCTTTTGGCGCACGTTTCACATGGCCGGTAAATACGTCATAAGTACCGCCAACGCCCATATACAACGCATCCGAATGAATTTTTCGACAGTCACGCATAAAGACCTCCTGTTTAGGCGATCCCATTGCAACTGTCACAATCACCGCACCGCTGGCATGAATCCGTTCAAAAACAGCATTACGTTCTTCTGGCGTGAAATAACCGTTCTGGCTGCCAACAATATTGACGTTCCACTGAGCCCGTAGCTTGCTTTCAGTCTGTTTCAATATCTCTGGTTTACCTCCAACCAGAAAAATAGGTGTACCTTCTTTGCCGGCACGTTCCATGATGGCTTCCCATAAATCAGCACCCGCTACACGAGAAACTTCAGCATCAGGGTATTTACGGCGAATAGCACGTACAATACTGATACCATCAGCATACAGATATTCTGCGTCACTCAGCAGTGTGCTTAAAGCTGTATCTTCTTCTGCCGTCAGAACTTTTTCCGCATTAATCGCTACCATAGTACCCGTCTTTACCTGTCCGCGTTGAAAAATATGGTCAAGAAAGTGCGCCATATCGCGGAAGCCCCAAATATTCAGGCCACGAATACTGTATTTAGGAATATTGCTTAGCTCCATTTTCTTCCCTTACATTGCAACAGACGTTTTTGTGATACAACCAGGTTGCTTTCTAATAAGCCCTGCACTCTCAAATAGCCAATACAACAACTTAGCAATTACCAGACATAAGCCAAAAATAATACAGAAAAATACCACACGAGAAACAAATGAATCCACACCTTCACGGGCCAATACTATCATGTTGAAGATCGCGCCAAAGCAAAATGCCTGCAAAATAGCGGCCTTATAACGATTAGTCTCCTGTTTTCCTAATTCATAAATCCAGTCAAACCACTTAATTATCAATCCAACAACAATCGCACCAACCGGAATAAACAGCACGCCCCCCATCACAACCAGAGAACCTATCAGAGTTGGAGAAATTGCCAGACCAGAGTGATTATCCAGTACTTCCCAGGTAAAATAATTCGCAGAATTCAACACAGCATCAGGGCGTCCTGGCCAAAGCCAGCTTGGAATAAAGACATAGAAATCACGGACAATAGGCGCTAATCCCTGAAAATCAATTTTGTCGTAATTATTCAGCAGTAACGCAAGATTTTCCCACGGAGAAAAAGTGTCCCTTGTAAGATAGAGAAAAGTATAAAACGCTTCCGCACCACTGACATCCAAACTATAACGTTTGAGTGCCAACCAAAACATGCCAACAATCCCTATTGCGCCCGCCGTTACCAACATCCACAAGGTTATCCAGCCACGCACAATGCCAATAAACAGAAACAACGCGAACGCAATGATAATATTAGCGCGTGTTCCGCCAACAATGACATAAGTCAGTATCCCAAAAGCAACTGTGCTCATCAGAAAAAACAACCAGCGTAACTGTGTCGGCTTCAAGAAATAAACCACCAACATGGCAGGAATAAAGAAGTAAAAGAATCGCTTTAGGGCAACACCAGAAACCTGACTGGAAAAAATTTGACTGTACGACTGTAACTTAAACAGTAGAAAACCGTTTTGCATAAAGAACAGACCCACTGTCACCACCGCAACCAATGCCAGTAGTAACCATGTAAAGTTAGTTTCTACCCGGTTCATGGTGAATACAGGTGCTTTAGGCTGTATAGACGGCTTTCTTAGCCGTGTTTTATAACTGACGTAATAAATACCATAAAAACAGGTCGAAGCCAGTAGAGCGTGTAGTAAGGCGTCTACAGGCACCACTTCAACATCAAATTGGAAAACCAACAAACACGTCAGTGGAAAGCCAAAATAGAATGTCAGCAAATAAAGCAATGAGAAGAATATATTAAAATTAAAACGTACACGCCGGAATTCCTGATAAGTCAACGTCAGGATGAAAACCAGCGATATTAAATAAACAGCAAATAATCCGCCAAACTGCGTTAAATTCATTATTGCTGCTCTCCCGCCGCTTTCGCCAGCGCCTGTCGCCAGCCATCAATAAAGTTCGGACTAAAGAAAGCTATCGCATTTCTGTCTAGGGAGAGCATCTGACGTTGCGCTTCTGCAATCAGTTGATTATCTAAAGGATCACCGGAGAAAAATACCGGCACCTGTTGTTCTATTAAATCTCGCCAAAAAAGATTCTGACGACTGAGTACAGATGGCACACCAAATTGTATCAACAAACAAATTGTTCCAATCCCCTGCTGGCGATTAAACATGAAATACCCTAAATTACAACGGCGCAACAATGCCAGATAATCACCAAACGCCATATTCTGCTTAATAATGTTCAAATTTTCTGGCCGGAACAATGATAAAGCAGCCTGTTCAACCTGATTAATATAAACCTGATTGTTTTCAGGATAACCCATTGGGATAATGATTCGCACCTTATCGCCAAACTGCTTATGAATTGCTTTCAATGCCGTAATATGGCGGTTCGATCGATCACCGGAATTCCCCAACAAAATTGTCATTTTACCATCTTCAACAGGTATTCTTTCCGCAATTGTCAAAGCAGGTTCCATTCTGGTTGGAAAATAGAGCAATGATGTTGGTACGTCCGGATGATGTTGAGAATAAAAATAGAGATCTCCACGAACCGCAAACACATGCCCTACCCGGCGCTGTGCCAGACGACGCAAGAAATAGAATAGACGAAATTTTAACTGACAGGAGTCTTCATACAGATCCGCTCCCCAAACATGCCACCAAAACTGATTACGTTTGATTTTTCCTGACAACAGCGCCAACCACAAACTCACATTAAATTGGCCGTGAAAAAAAAACCGACAATCTCTATCTGAACGTGCTTGAGCAATAACAGCCTGTGCCAGAGATTTTTTACTATCAAAGAATGCCATATCCAATGCCGGGCAATCATCCAATAAAGCGCGATTTCTGGTCACTACCATAAACTTCGGTTTGGCTAAAAAACCAATTTCGTGCGCTAAGACATCATTAAAAAAGCGCAATACCGTTCGATTGTGATGTGGGATATCAGATCCCAAAACGTGAATGAGGGTTGTCATGCTCGCCTACGATAAATAAGAAATGCACCACAACAAAGGGTGAAATAAATAATGTAAGTTGCCATATAGGCTTGTGCTGCACCTAACGCTCCATTTACAGGAATAAGCCAGTGGGCAAAACCAGTAAGCAATAAAAACTGACTAACTTCTGTCAACACATAAAAACGTAACGCAGCCTTGGCAATCACCAGATAACCAAAAACATAAGCACCTACTTTCAGAACATCACCCACCAACTGCCAGGCAAATAGATCACGCATAGCAGTAAATTTGTCAGAAAATAGTAACCAAATGGCAAAATCACGCAGCAGCCATACAGTAAAACTTGCAACGGCCACAGCAGGCAAAACAAATTTCAGCGCCTTAATTATCTCATTTGATATTTCGCTCTTACCCTGCAATCGTGAAAGTGTTGGCAACAGATAAACACTAAAAGATGCTGTGATAAATTGCAGGTAAGCATCGGAAATACTGCTTACACCTTGCCAGATACCCACTTCGTACCAACTATAATGCGCTGCCAGCAAATTTCGCATCAAAATGTAGGCAACTGGTAAAGTAATGGAAGTCAACAGGGCCATAAGGGTAAACTTGCCAAGCTGACCAACCAATACCTTATCCCACATGGGTTTAAAACTTGAAATCGATACCGCTTTGAGACGCCAAACCATCAATCCCGCGGGAAATATGATTAATGCTGGCACTAAAGCCAAACCCGCCAAAGCACCTCCATACCCACCAAGGATAAAACAGAGATAATAGGCAATCACACCTATCACGCTACCAAAAATAATCGCCAGCGCATTCCTCTGTGCATCTCGGTATCCCTTCAAAATAGCCAAAAAATAGTTGGCAAAAGCAATCCCCATTTGAATAAAAGCGAGAGCCTGCACAACTGGCTTATAATCTTGATGGCCAAATAACCCTATACTGATAGACCCGCTAAACAGCAAAAAAATCACTGCCAACAGCGTGGAAAACCCAAGAATAATGGTAGAAGATGTTCCCAGTACCGCCCGCAACCTTTCCGGCTGTTGCTGATATTCAGCAACATATTTAGTCACACCATTAAAAATACCGGCACCAGCCAACACCCCAAGCACAGTGATAAGCTGACGAAAATTACCCGCCTGCCCAACCCCGCTGGGGCCAAAAGCAACTGCCAGTAATTTAACGATTAAAAGCCCCACACCGATTTTTATCAGTGTGGAGCCCGCAGTCCATATTGATGCTTTAGCCAACGACATATCAGGCGAAGTATTCTCGAATATGTTTAATGACGATCTGCTGTTCAGCGTCTGTTATGTTGTAAAACATCGGCAAGCGCACCAGACGATCACTTTCACAGGTAGTAAAACAGTCTTCTCCGTGAAAACGGCCAAATTTTTCACCGCCGGGGCTAGTGTGCAGAGAAACATAATGGAATACCGTTAATACACCCGCGTCCTTCATATAGCTATTGAATGCCGAGCGTTCTTCAACATCTTTCAGCTTGATATAGAACATATGAGCATTATGCTCCAACCCTTCCGGTATGACGGGCAATGTCAGGAGACCATCATCAGCCAGCGGTTTTAATGTTTGATAATAGGTATTCCACAAGGCAAGGCGACGTTCATTGATTGTCTCAGCTTTCGCTAATTGCGCCCACAAATAAGCAGCCTGAAGCTCCGACATCAGATAACTCGAACCGATATCGCGCCAAGTATATTTATCAACTTGACCACGGAAAAACTGACTACGATTAGTCCCTTTTTCGCGAACAATTTCCGCACGGGAAATCAGTGATTGATCATTGATAAGCGCTGCACCACCTTCACCACCAGAAGAGTAGTTTTTGGTTTCGTGAAAACTGTAGCAACCAATGTGTCCGATAGTTCCCAGTGCGCGTCCTTTATAAGTAGACATTACCCCCTGTGCAGCATCTTCCACGACAAACAGATTATATTTCTCTGCCAAGGCCATGATGGTATCCATTTCACAGGCTACGCCGGCGTAATGCACTGGAACAATCACGCGTGTTTTAGCTGTAATTGCTGCTTCGATTTTGGTTTCATCAATATTCATGGTATCCGGACGAATATCCACGAATACAATGGTTGCTCCACGCAGCACAAACGCGTTAGAACTAGAAACGAAAGTGAAGCTCGGCATAATAACTTCATCACCGGGTTGAACATTCAGCAAAATAGCCGCCATTTCCAGTGAAGCTGTACAGGATGGCGTCAATAAAACTTTCGGGCAATTGAAATGTTGTTCCATCCACTCTTCACAACGCTTGGTGAAACCACCATCCCCGCAAAGCTTACCGCTCTCCATTGCTTGCTTCATGTAATCTAATTCAGTGCCAACGACTGGTGGTCTGTTAAATGGAATCATTTCATCCCCTATATAACCAATACGCGGTGCTTTCAACAAACGCACCACTGCGTGTATAAAGGCGCAAAGCAGCAATGTTGCTGGTTTGTGTCGCAATCCTTAACTGCCGTATTTGGTGGCGTTGACACCACTGCTGCGCCGCCAACATCAATTTTGAGCCAATCCCACGGCCAATATTTCCTGGGAATACAGCCAGTAAACCTACACGAGCCTCTCCTGCTCCTATATCTCGTAAGGTAACAAACCCTGCAGGTTGCCCATTACCCCCATTTACCAGCAAACATTGATGATCAAATGTCCCCAATACCGCTTTTTCCACCCAAGTCGCGTAGAAACGACCACTATCCTGCGGTTGATACCACGGAGTTCGGAAACGACTCAAAGGAAATACGTTGGAAGCTACCTCCTTCAACATCGGGATATCTCGCCGCTCAGCCGAAAGCAACTTACTCTCAGAGTTGTCATTATTAGCATTTTCTATGCCAATCATTAAGGAAAGGTCTACTTCCCCTTCCACTAACGAAAAGCCCAACGCGGATAATCCATCAATAAGATCCAATCGCTGCGCAGGTACTTTAGCTTGCACTAAAGCATACTGTTCTAACTGAGATGAGGTTAGCAGACCAGCATCAGGTGTGAAATCAAGGCGAGCGGTGGATAGCCCAAAATAGTGACTATCCCACTCTAACGGTTCAATATTGGCGCGCACGAACATGGAGCAGATCCAGCAGATATTGGCCGTAGCCAGTTTTTGACAAAGATTTTACTGTTTCTCTTAACTGTATATCATCCAGCCAACCATTACGCCAAGCGATCTCTTCAAGACAGGCGATCTTAAAACCTTGACGCTTCTCTACGGTCTGCACAAAAGTACTGGCCTCAATCAGGCTGTCATGAGTGCCAGTATCCAGCCAGGCAAAACCACGCCCTAACAACTCGATGTTTAGTTCACCACGTTCCAAATACATCTGGTTAATACTGGTAATTTCCAGTTCACCTCTGGCAGAAGGCTTGACCTGCTTAGCAAAATCTACTACTTGATTATCGTAGAAATAGAGACCCGTCACCGCCCAGTTGGATTTTGGCTTTTCTGGTTTTTCCTCAATGGAAAGAACGCGGAATGCGTCATCAAATTCCACCACCCCAAACCGCTCAGGATCCATCACTTGATAACCAAAAACAGTCGCCCCTGTTCCACGGGAAACAACATTCCTCAGTTTTGGGCTGAACCCTTGTCCAAAGTAGATATTGTCTCCCAATACCAAGCAGCAAAGCCCGCCGTTGATGAACTCCTCACCAATCAAAAATGCCTGAGCTAAACCATCCGGTGATGGCTGTTCTTTATAGCTTAAGTGAATACCAAATCTGTCACCATCACCTAACAGCCGGCGGAAAGAAGGTAAATCTTCTGGTGTAGAGATAATCAGAATATCACGTATCCCTGCTAGCATGAGTACTGACAAAGGATAGTAGATCATTGGCTTATCATAAATTGGCAGTAATTGTTTGGAAACACCCTGTGTTATCGGATGCAACCGGGTTCCTGATCCACCTGCCAGAATGATCCCTTTCATATTTACTGCCCCCATCGTCATTCAGTTTTTACCTAATCCAAGGCGTTCACCGGCATAAGAGCCGTCTTGAACTTTACGCCACCAGTTTTCATTTTCTAAATACCATTGAACTGTTTTGCGAATACCTGATTCAAATGTTTCTTGTGGTCTCCAGCCTAGATCTCGTTCAACTTTCGCCGCATCAATAGCATAACGCATATCATGGCCTGGGCGATCTGCAACATAAGTAATCAAATCTCGATAATAAGCAATACCCGCTGGTTTCTCAGGACAAAACTCTTCCAGAAGCTCACAAATCGCACAAACCACATCAATATTTTTGCGTTCATTATGACCTCCAATATTGTAGGTTTTGCCCGGTTCAGCTTCTGTCACAACCAAATAGAGCGCTCTGGCATGGTCTTCCACATACAGCCAATCGCGAATTTGTTTCCCTTCACCATATACCGGTAAAGATTTTCCTGCTAATGCATTTAAGATCACCAGTGGGATCAGTTTTTCCGGGAAATGGTAAGGACCATAGTTATTTGAACAATTGGTGATAACGACCGGTAAACCATAAGTCCGGTGCCATGCTCTTACCAGATGATCGCTGGATGCTTTGGACGCCGAATATGGGCTACTTGGCGCATAAGGTGTTGTTTCAGTAAAGAGGCCCTCTTCACCATGTAAATCACCATACACTTCATCTGTTGAAATGTGGTGAAAACGGAAAGCAGCTTGTTTCTCTTCATTGAGTTTCTGCCAGAAAGCACGCGCAGCTTCCAACAAAGTATAAGTACCCACAATGTTGGTTTCGATAAATGCCGCAGGGCCATCAATAGAACGATCCACATGGCTTTCTGCCGCCAAATGCATCACACAATCCGGCTGATATTGTTCAAAGACCCGATCCAGCGCTCCGCGTTGACAGATATCAACCTGCTCAAACACATAACGAGGGCTATCCGCAATCGGGGCAAGAGACGCCAGGTTACCGGCATAAGTCAGGCTATCAACTACAACCACACTGTCTTCTGTATTATCAATAACATGCCGTACAACAGCGGAGCCAATAAAACCTGCACCACCTGTGATTAGAATACGTCTCAACGCCAGACTCCTTTTGTATCCACAATCCACTTCTGTTTAATTTCATGACTATTTACAGCTTTAAACTGATTATGATCTACCAGCATCAACAGAATATCTGCTTCTTCCAGCGCTTTTTCCAGATTAACTAATAGAGTTATTTCCTTCAAGGGAGCGGGTAATTCATGAATATGAGGTTCTACAGCCAGCGTTTCACCTGCATGCCATTGCGCAATCATACCGGTGATATGGGCTGCTGGACTCTCACGCAAATCGTCAATATTTGGTTTAAATGCCAAACCAAAACAGGCAATTTTCACTTCGCTTGCACGTTTTCCACTTTCAGCCAAACAATCCGCAACAGCCGCTTTTACTTGATCCACAACCCACAATGGCTTGTCATCATTAATCATACGTGCTGTATGAATAAGACGTGATTGTTTCGGGTTTTGAGAAACAATGAACCACGGATCAACAGCAATACAATGACCACCCACGCCAGGACCTGGTTGGAGAATATTTACACGCGGATGGCGATTTGCCAAATTGATCAATTCCCACACGTTGATACCTTGATCAGCACAAATCAGGGAAAGTTCGTTGGCAAATGCAATGTTTACATCTCGGAAACTGTTTTCTGTCAGCTTACACATTTCTGCCGTTCTTGAATTAGTGATAACACATTCACCTTCAAGGAAAATTTTATACAGCTCACTAGCTCTGGTTGAAGATTTTGACGTCATACCACCAACAACACGGTCATTCTTAATTAATTCAACCATAACTTGCCCTGGCAACACACGTTCAGGACAGTAAGCGATATCAATATCAGACTCCTCTCCCATCTGTTGTGGGAACGTTAAATCAGGGCGCACTGCTGCCAACCATTCTGCCATCTGCTCCGTCGCGCCTACTGGTGAGGTAGATTCTAAAATAACCAAATCACCTTTTTTCAGAACTGGCGCCACAGATTCGGCTGCGGAACGGACATACGTCATATCCGGCTCATGATCGGCTTTAAAAGGCGTCGGAACAGCTATCAGAAAAGCATCTGCGGGTAACGGAGCAATCACTGCTTTCAGGTAACCGCCTTCTACGGCAACTTTCACCACTTTGTCTAGATCCGGTTCTACAATATGAATTGCACCACGGTTGATGGTTTCTACCGCATGCTGATTGACATCCACGCCAATGACTTTCTTATTACGGGATGCAAACGCTGCCGCCGTTGGCAAACCAATATAACCAAGACCAATAACAGAAATAGTTTCAAAGCTCATAGTGTCACCTGATTTTTTTCAAAGCGTCGAGAATACGTTGACAGGCATCGCCATCCCCGTAAGGATTATGAGCGCGGCTCATTCGCTGATAGGCAGCATCGTCTGTCAACAATCGAGTCACCTCTTCCACGATAGTTCTTGTTTCCGTCCCTACCAAACGTACCGTTCCAGCATCAACCGCCTCTGGCCGTTCAGTAGTATTACGCATTACCAATACCGGCTTTCCTAAAGAAGGGGCTTCTTCCTGAATACCACCGGAATCTGTCAGGAGCATATAGGCATGGTTCATTAGATAAACAAATGGCAAATAATCCTGAGGTTCAATAAGAATAATGTTATCAATATCATGCAAAATGCGCTTTACTGGCTCACTGACATTCGGGTTTAGATGAACCGGATAGACTACTTGCACATCTGGATGAACACGGGCTATCTGTGCCAAAGCTTCACAAATTCGCTCAAATCCGCCACCAAAACTTTCACGACGATGCCCTGTCACCAGAATCATTTTCTTATTAGTATCAATAAACGGGTAGTGCTTCGCCAGCTTACTCCGCATAGCCTCGTCATTCATTATTCGATCGCGTACCCACAACAACGCATCAATTACTGTATTTCCGGTAACAAAAACCCGATTATCTGCAATTGATTCTTTCAATAAATTATTGTGAGAATTTTTTGTCGGAGCGAAATGATACATTGCCAGATGCCCAGCAATCTTACGGTTTGCCTCTTCCGGCCAAGGGGAATAAAGATCACCCGTTCTTAATCCAGCTTCAATGTGACCAACAGGGATACGTTGGTAGAACGCAGCCAAACTGGTTGCCATCGTTGTTGTCGTATCTCCGTGAACCAATACAACATCAGGCTTAAATTCTGCTAAAACAGGCTTCAATCCTTCCAAAATACGACAGGTAATATCCGTTAGATCTTGCCCTGATTTCATAATATTGAGATCAAAATCAGGAGTAATCTCGAAAAGGTGTAACACCTGATCCAACATTTCCCGATGTTGGGCGGTGACACATACTTTCGCTTCGAAGGCTTCATCCTCTGCCAATGCGTGTACTAGCGGAGCCATCTTGATAGCCTCCGGCCGAGTACCAAACACAGTCAACACTTTCACAGTGACTCTCTTATAGTCAGTAACTTGCAGATTTTCCTGCAAACAATACTCTGAATGCCATTTACTCCTGCTGGAGTCGCAGAAAATATCCTTCAGAAACAGTTATTCCTAATAATTATCTGATTATTTACGCGAACATCTAACCAATGCCACGCCAGCTCCCACTAAAGCGCCAACTGCACCCCACATGATCATCAAAAACATTCTGCGAGGGCTGTCTCTGGTAACAGGCTCCTCTGGTGTTCTCAAATAGCGGTAAGCCTGGAATTGATCCTGTAATGTCGGGTGAACATTCAATGCTGCTAACATTGCAATATTTTGGTCATAGTCCACATCATACTTAGGCCCTATTGCTTCCAAAGTCTCAAGTTGAGCCTGTAACAACGGAGCCCCTAACATAAACATTTTTGAATCGGGCAACTGATCCACCGGTGTATCCGTTTGATTGCGCTGAATCCCTTGTTTTTCCGCAATTTTCAGGGACTGCTGTAATACATTCATTTCGCGGTTATAAACCGCTTTAGCGACCATTTCTTGGCGCTTAACCAGTGCATCCATAGATTGGGCACGGGTAACCCATGCACCTTTTACTTCATCATTTAAATGAGTACTGGCACGACTATTGGCAAAAGAAATGTACTGGCGCAGGAGTTGATTTGCTTGTCTAGAAGACTCAGCGGTCAGTTTAATGCTGTCATTCAGCACTTTTTTATCATCATGAGGAATAAACTGAATATTATTGATTAATTCATCTAATAAGGCCGCATCAGCTCTGGCATCGCCCTCCTGCTGCTGTTTGTAATAATCAGATTTCAACCAAAATTCACGGCGAGTATCATATGCAGCAACCTGAGTGATAAACTCCTTATAGGCTTCTTCTGGAATAGACGGTAACTGAGTTTCCAGTGAAATGTTAATGTGAGTATCCAGATTGCGCAAAAACTGCTGCTGAGAGTAATAACTTCCCAACTGATTAGTCGTAGGCAGATCAGTGATTGCGGTGGCACTCCATTTTTGTTGCATCAGATAAGATGCTCCTAACGCCGCGGTTGCGAAAATTATTGCCAGTGCAACGATCCATACCTTTCCATGCCATAACGCCCTGCACAAGGCTCTGATATCTAGCTCATGCTCCAGAGCTTGTTCATCCTGAATAGATTTCGTTTCTGATTTTATCACTGCACAGAACCTCCGCTGATAATAGATGTTTAATGGTTAGCTGAACGGCGCATACGACGCTTTTGCCGTTTAATGAAACGAGCTACCTTCCATACACGCTTGAGGCAATAGCCATACAACACAAATGCAAGCAAGAACAGTGCCAACATTATCCACTCAGGCACAAATTCCAACCATTCTCCAGTAATGCCGACAGCGGCTAATAAAGCGGCAACAACAGTGATTAAAATAAAAGCCTGACGTGATGAGAATCCAGACCGCATAACTAGGTGGTGAATATGTTGCCTGTCAGGAGAAAATGGGCTCATTCCTTTCCGTAACCGGCGGTACATAATAGCAACCATATCCATTAATGGAATGGCAACAATCCACAACGCAGTAACTGGATTAACAGGATGCTCATTCCCCTGAGTAGATTCAATGAGCAGCCAGATAATGGTAAAACCAATCAGTGTACTGCCCGCATCCCCCATAAATACTTTGAAACGTTGGCTTAATAAACCAAGATTAAGGACAATATAAGGGAAAATGGCAGCAATAAATGCAAAACACCATAATGCTAGTGCCGTATTACCACTTTGATACAGTAAGATCCCCAAAGCACCGAAGGAGACACAGGATAATCCGCCTAATAATCCATCTATCCCATCAACCATATTGAATGCATTGATAGCAGCCCAGACAGCAAATAGTGTCACAACATAACTAAACGGTCCAAGTGTCATGTCCCAAGGGCCAAAAGCATAACCAAGACTATCTAATTTCAGTCCAGCAAAATACATCATCGCAATACCAACCAGAGCTTGGATGGCTGCCCGGACCTTAACGCTGATATCAAAACGGTCATCCAATGCGCCGACAAATACCAATACACCGGCACAAACCAAATATAACCACTTGTGAGGAATAAATTCTTTTGTGATAACAAAAGCAAAACAGATGCCAACAAATATTGATATTCCTCCAACCAGAGGCACTAACCCCTGATGACACTTACGATAATTGGGCTTATCAACAAGACCAACTTTCTTTGCTATTTTGCGAGCCATAAACAAAAACGCAAAAGAAAATAGAAAAACATAAAAAATTTCAATATTCATGCTGAGAATATTCACGATGATAACTCTCTGTAAAAAGTAAACACACCCTGGTCATTTATCAACCGAAAACATATGATTTTCTAGCCAGAATCTACCCTCACGAGCGCCTAGCTTACGAAAACACTGCTTATATGAAAAAATTAATGGCCCTTATGCTCTTACATCATTCTTTTAATATTTATTTCAAATATATGGCAGCAGATACAGCTTGCAAAATACATGCCATATATAGCTATAACAGTGCGGTGAATACAAAAAACGCCACGAAACTGTGGCGCTAATTAAAATGATCATGAACTGAGTTAAAAACTATGAACGTTTCATCATGTCAAAGAAATCGTCATTCGTTTTGCTCATAGCCAGTTTGTTGATAAGGAATTCCATCGCATCAATTTCGCCCATCGGATGAATAATTTTACGCAGAATCCACATTTTCTGTAGCTCTTCAGAGGTGGTGAGTAGCTCTTCTTTACGTGTACCAGAACGGTTGTAATCGATAGCTGGGAAGACGCGTTTTTCAGCAATTTTGCGGGAGAGATGCAGCTCCATGTTACCAGTGCCTTTGAACTCTTCGTAAATCACTTCATCCATCTTAGAACCCGTATCCACCAACGCAGTCGCAATAATGGTCAAGCTTCCGCCCTCTTCCACATTACGCGCAGCCCCGAAGAAACGTTTCGGACGATGTAACGCGTTAGCATCCACACCACCAGTCAATACCTTACCGGATGCGGGAACAACAGTGTTATAGGCACGAGCTAAGCGAGTAATAGAGTCAAGCAGAATAATCACATCTTTTTTGTGTTCAACCAGACGTTTTGCTTTCTCAATAACCATCTCTGCCACCTGAACGTGACGAGAAGCAGGTTCATCAAAAGTAGAAGCAATAACCTCACCTTTTACCAGGCGTTGCATTTCAGTGACTTCTTCTGGACGTTCATCAATCAGAAGTACCATCAATACACAATCTGGATGATTGTGGGCAATGTTAGCAGCAATATTTTGCAGCAACATCGTTTTACCCGCTTTTGGTGGCGCGACGATCAGACCACGTTGTCCACGGCCAATCGGGGCAGCCAGATCCAGAACACGGGCAGTCAGATCCTCAGTGGAACCATTACCACGTTCCATACGCAGTCGGCTATTAGCATGCAGCGGGGTTAAGTTTTCAAAAAGAATTTTACTGCGAGCATTTTCTGGTTTGTCAAAATTAACTTCGTTAACCTTCAACAGGGCAAAATAGCGTTCACCTTCTTTAGGTGGACGAATTTTACCTGAAATTGTGTCACCGGTGCGGAGGTTAAAACGACGGATTTGGCTGGGAGAAACGTAGATATCATCGGGGCCGGCAAGGTAAGAGCTGTCTGCTGAACGGAGGAATCCAAAGCCATCCTGCAATATCTCCAACACGCCATCACCGAAGATATCTTCCCCACTTTTCGCATGCTGCTTAAGGATAGAGAAGATAATATCTTGTTTACGCATACGGGCTAGATTTTCCAGCCCCATATTTTCGCCGAGTGTAATCAGTTCAGATACCGGCGTATTCTTTAATTCGGTAAGATTCATAATGGTGGGTTCTTAAACTCGGGGTATATCTCGAACTATGAACGTGAATAGTATGGCAGCGTCATCGATCGGTGCCTGTTTATTTTGTACAAAAACAAATCAGACCTTTAATACATTATTCATATAAAAAGGTAATAATTTGAAGTACTAAGATTGAGCTCAAATAAGACTGACAGGCTGTCAAAAACGCTGTTGAGATAATGCTGAAACATTACTGATTTCTATAAAAACTATCTCAACGTAACGAGCTATACGCCAGATTATTCCCGTATAACCCATTGGATATTTTAGACTATCCAGAGATAACAGACTTATCAGACACTACAGATTATTCAGTATGCAACATACTTCTAACATGATGTATGTGATACAAGCAGTAGCGCTAACTTATCACGCTTCTTTACGGACGTCTAGCGGTCAATGAAATAAATAATAGTATACGCTAAACGTCCGGTATTAATGTGAGCTCTCTTCAATCAGAGATTAGCGTCCAAAAATTCTTTCAATTGAGTTTTTGACAGTGCTCCCACTTTTGTAGCAGCAACTTGACCATCTTTAAATAGCAACAGTGTTGGAATACCACGGATACCATATTTAGGAGCAGTTGCCGGGTTTTCATCAATGTTCAGTTTAGTAATAGTCAGTTTGCCGGAATATTCTGGGGCAATTTCATCTAAAATAGGTGCAATCATTTTACATGGTCCACACCACTCAGCCCAAAAATCAACAAGAACCGGACCTGTTGCTTTAAGAACGTCAGTATCAAAGCTAGCATCACTCAAACGAATAATTTTATCGCTCATTTTTTACTCCAAAGAATAATTTTTTACCATGCTAGTGTAACATTACTGATATAAGGTTGCCTTTATTTCAGCGGATACACTTTCGTAAGACAATGGTTAACTGATATTCTACCACACTATGAGTAAAACACACTTGACAGAAAAGAAGTTTTCCGACTTCGCCTTGCACCCCAAGGTTATAGAAGCTCTTGATAATAAGGGCTTTTCTAATTGTACACCGATACAAGCACTGACATTGCCTTTCACTGTCGAAGGTCGTGATGTCGCGGGGCAAGCGCAAACCGGTACGGGGAAGACGCTAGCATTTTTAGCGTCTGCTTTTCATTATTTACTGACTCATCCCGCAGCGGAGGAGCGTCAAACCAATCAGCCAAGAGCGCTGATTATGGCTCCTACCCGCGAGCTCGCTGTACAGATTTACTCTGATGCAGAAGATCTGGCACAGGCAACAGGTCTAAAGATGGGTCTTGCCTACGGCGGTGATGGTTACGACAAACAGCTGAAAATACTAGGATCCGGTGTTGACATCCTTATCGGCACTACCGGACGTCTAATCGACTATACCAAACAGGGGCACATTAATCTGAATGCGGTCCAAGTTGTGGTTCTTGATGAAGCTGATCGCATGTATGATCTCGGTTTTATCAAAGATATCCGCTGGCTATTCCGTCGAATGCCATCAGCAAACGAACGTATGAACCTATTGTTTTCTGCCACACTCTCTTACCGAGTCCGAGAACTGGCATTTGAGCAAATGAATCATGCAGAGTATGTCGAGGTAGAACCGTTACAGAAAACGGGACACCGTATCCGCGAAGAGCTGTTTTATCCTTCTAATGAAGAAAAGATGCGCCTGCTTCAAACGTTATTGGAAGAAGAGTGGCCTGATCGATGCATTATTTTCGCCAATACAAAACATCGTTGTGAAGATATCTGGGCGCATCTGGCTGCTGACGGACATCGAGTTGGGTTACTAACCGGTGATGTAGCACAAAAAAAACGGTTACGCATTCTGGAAGAATTCAGCAACGGCAATATTGATATTCTAGTTGCAACTGATGTCGCAGCCCGTGGATTGCACATTCCTTCAGTCACTCATGTTTTTAATTATGACCTACCAGACGACTGCGAGGATTATGTTCACCGCATTGGCCGTACTGGTCGTGCAGGTGAAAGTGGCTATTCGATCAGCCTAGCCTGTGAAGAATATGCACTAAACCTGCCAGCGATTGAAGATTATATTCAACACCCTATCCCGGTCAGCAAATATGACAGTCAAGCCTTGCTGAAAGATTTACCGGTACCTAAACGCCGACACCGTCCGCGTTCAGGAAACCATCAGCGTCGTAACAACTTGTCGCATCGTAATAATACACCACGTAATAACCGTAAACGTTCAGGCTGAAAATGATGCTGAGTTCTTCTTCGCTCTATGCGGCTATCGACCTAGGTTCAAACAGTTTTCACATGCTGGTTGTGCGTGAAGTATCCGGCAGTATGCAGATACTGGCACGAATCAAACGTAAAGTCAGGCTGGCCGCTGGATTAGATAAAAATAACCGCTTATCTCAACAGGCAATGGAGAGAGGCTGGCAATGTCTCAGGATTTTTTCTGAACGCTTACAGGATATACCTCCATCACAAATCCGCGTTGTTGCTACGGCAACTTTACGCATCGCTGAAAATTCAGACGCATTTGTGAAAAAAGCATCAGAAATCCTTGATTGTCCGGTTAAGGTAATCAGTGGCGAAGATGAAGCTCGGCTTATTTATCAAGGCGTTGCTCATACAACTGGCGGCCCTGAAAAACGTCTGGTTGTCGATATTGGTGGTGCAAGTACAGAACTGGTTACGGGGAATGGGGCAAAAGCCTCTCAGTTATCCAGCCTAAGTATGGGTTGTGTTACCTGGCTTGAAGGCTACTTTAATGACCGTAGCCTGACGGAAGAAAATTTCGCCAGAGCCGAAGCTGCCGCACATGAAACGTTGAAACCCATTGCCCCAAAACTGATCGAACAAGGCTGGCAGATTTGTGTAGGTGCTTCCGGTACCGTTCAGGCTCTGCAAGAAATCATGATTGCTCAAGGTATGGATGAGCTGATCACTTTGCCGAAACTTCAGGAGCTCAAACATAAAGCGATTGAATGCGGTAAGCTGGAAGAGCTGGAAATAGAAGGATTGACGCTGGAACGGGCTTTGGTTTTCCCAAGTGGCCTTGCTATCCTGATAGCGATTTTCCAGGCATTAAATATTGACAGTATGATCCTTGCGGGCGGCGCTTTACGGGAAGGTCTTGTTTACGGCATGCTGGATTTACCAATAGAACCAGATATTCGTACCAGAACACTACGAAATATACAGCGACGTTTTCAGTTAGACGTTGAACAGTCTCAACGGGTCAAACAATTGGCTGAACACTTCCTACAACAGATTGCTAAACCTTGGGAGCTTGATAGCCGATGTCATGAATTATTACAAAGCGCCTGTCTGATACATGAAATTGGCCTAAGTATTGATTTCCATCATGCTCCGTCACATGCAGCCTATCTGATCAATTATCTCGCTCTCCCCGGCTATACGCCTGCGCAGAAAAAACTCTTAGCCACATTGCTAAAGAACCAGAGTGGCCCTATTGATTTGTTTTCCTTTAATCAACAAAACGCCTTACCTCTGATACAAGCTCAACGTTTATGTCGTCTGTTGCGGTTAGCTATCATCTTTGCCAACCGTCGTCGAGATGACACGCTCCCTGCTCTACATTTAAAAGTGAATGATGAAGCGTTAACAATAACGTTACCTCATGGCTGGCTAATGCAACACCCTCTGAGGGCAGAGTCTTTACAGCAGGAAATCCAGTGGCAAAGCCATGCTCAATGGTCACTTGTTTTAGGCGAGCAGGATACTCAAACCTGAATAAAATCACTTTCCCTGTATCTCTGTGATACAGGGAATCTCCAACATATTTACGACTTATTTTTTTGTCCAAGCCCTAAACGCGATTTGATATCCGCGATACGCGATTGCCCTTTTTGCATTCTTTCTTCTGCTGTCACTATTTTTTTATCTTGTGACCAATGTAAGTCATCCTGTGGCAACTCATGCAAAAAACGGCTTGGTTCTGGACGGATTAATTCGCCATATTGACGACGCTCTTTACATAAAGTAAAAAATAACTCCCGTTGAGCACGGGTGATCCCTACATAAGCCAGTCGTCGCTCTTCATCAATATTTTCTTCATCAATACTGCTCTGATGAGGCAACAGCCCTTCTTCCATGCCGACCAGAAATACATAGGGAAACTCCAATCCTTTAGAAGCATGTAGAGTCATCAATTGCACCTGATCAAACTCCTCACCATCTTCGCCTCGCTCCAGCATATCCCGTAATGTGAAACGCGCGACCACCTGAGATAAAGTCATTGCTTCGTTCAGTTCATCACCTTCCAGCATTTCACTCATCCAAGTGAATAACTGATTAATATTTTTCATCCGCATTTCAGCCGCTTTCGGACCCGGGGATGTTTCGTACAGCCAGCTTTCATAATCCATACCATGTAGTAGATCACGCACAGCTAGCAAAGGATCTCGTTCAACCTGACGAGTTATCTCATCCATCCAGTGAGTAAAACGCTGTAATGCCGCCAAACCGCGGCCAGTTAGACTTTGTTCCAAACCAAGATCGAAACTAGCCTGATAGAGACTTTTATTGCGCTGATTCGCCCACTCACCCAGTTTTTGAATGGTAGCCGCACCAATTTCACGTCTTGGTGTATTGACAATTCTTAGGAACGCACTGTCATCTTCGGGATTAGTCAGCACCCGCAGATAAGCTAGCAAATCCTTAATTTCAGGGCGGGCAAAGAAAGAAGTACCACCAGAAATCCGGTAAGGAATGCGGTTTTGCATCAGCATCTTTTCAAACACGCGGGATTGATGATTTCCTCGGTAGAGAATAGCGTAATCTTTATATTGGGTCTTATTGATAAAGTGATGTGCCATCAGCTCCCCAATAACCCTTTCCGCCTCATGTTCTTCATTATTAGCTGTAATCACTTTCAATGGATCACCATACCCCAGTTCAGAAAAAAGCCGTTTTTCAAACACGTGAGGGTTATTGGCGATCAAAATATTAGCTGCTTTCAGAATACAGCCAGAGGAACGATAATTCTGTTCCAGTTTAATCACATTAAGCTTTGGGAAATCCTCTTTCAGTAACACCAAATTTTGTGGTCTTGCGCCGCGCCATGAATAGATCGACTGGTCATCATCACCCACCACCGTAAAACGAGCCCTTTGCCCCACCAACAATTTAACCAGTTGATATTGACTGGTATTGGTGTCCTGATATTCATCTACCAACAGATAACGGATACGGTTTTGCCAACGCTCTCTGACTTCATCATCATGCTGCATCAGCAAAGTCGGTTTGGTAATCAGATCGTCAAAATCCAATACATTACAGCTCGCCAGATGTAAATCATAACGGCGATAACATTCAGCAAACTGATGCTCCTGAGCAGAACGGGCCAATGCCAAAACTTGCTGTGGAGAAAGCAGATCATTTTTCCAGTTTGAAATGGCAGAGATCAATTTTTGTAATAGATCTTTATCTTCCTCCAGTAAATCAGCTGTTAAATCTTTCAACAGGGCCATCTGATCCTGATCATCAAACAACGAGAAATTGCTTTTCATTCCTAACGCTTTGTACTCGCGCTTAATGATTTCCAACCCCAACGTGTGGAAAGTAGAAATCATCAGCCCCTTAGCCTCTTTGCGCTCCAGAGTTTGTGCCATACGCTCTTTCATTTCCCGTGCGGCTTTATTAGTAAACGTCACAGCGGCGATATGACGAGGCTGATAGCCACAAATGCGGATAAGATGAGCAATTTTATTGGTAATCACTCTAGTTTTGCCGGAACCTGCCCCAGCCAGGACCAGACAAGGACCGGTAACAAATTCGACAGCTTGTTGTTGGCTAGGATTTAATCGCATGATGTTTAATAAGTTATATCAGGACAGTATCTCAGGGGATAGAATTGTAGCAGAAAGGGGAGAAAGGAAACGCGGTTTTCTTTGTGAAGAAAAAGGACTCTACTGGTTGATAAATATTAAATGCAAAGAGGGAGAATTTCTCCCCCTTATCTTTATCAATATCAACCACCAACAGCAATACGTTTCATATCTGTCATGTAACCACGTAATACACGGCCAACAACTTCAATTGGGTGGTTACGAATAGCCTCATTTACATCGCGTAACTGGGCGTTATCGATACCGTTATCAACAACGAGTTTACCTAAATCACCCGCCTGTAGCGAACCCATAAACTTCTCTTTCAGCAGTGGGACCGCAACATGAGAGAACAAATAGTTACCATATTCTGCTGTATCAGAAATAACAACATTCATTTCGTACAGGCGCTTACGAGAGATAGTATTCGCAATCAGCGGTAATTCATGCAGAGATTCATAATAGGCAGATTCAGCAATAATACCGGTATCAACCATAATTTCGAATGCCAGTTCAACTCCAGCTTTCACCATAGCAACCATTAAAACGCCATGATCAAAGTATTCCTGCTCACTGATTTTGCCATCATATTCAGGTGAATTCTCAAACGGAGTGTTACCGGTTTCCTCACGCCAACCTAACAGTTTCTTATCATCATTGGCCCAATCAGCCATCATACCGGAGGAAAATTCACCAGAAATGATATCATCCATATGTTTCTGGAACAGCGGCGTCATCATTTCTTTCAACTGCTCAGACAAAGCATACGCTCGCAGTTTTGCCGGGTTAGACAGGCGATCCATCATCAGGGTAATGCCACCTTGTTTCAGTGCTTCTGTGATGGTCTCCCAGCCAAACTGGATCAGCTTTCCTGCATAACCGGGTTCAACGCCATCTGCCACCAGTTTGTCATAACACAACAGTGAACCCGCCTGTAACATACCGCACAGAATAGTTTGCTCACCCATCAGATCAGATTTCACTTCAGCCACGAAAGAAGATTCCAGAACACCGGCGCGATGCGCACCTGTTGCCGCTGCCCATGCCTTAGCGATTGCCATACCTTCACCTTTCGGATCGTTTTCCGGGTGAACTGCAATCAAAGTAGGAACACCAAAACCCCGTTTGTATTCTTCACGTACTTCCGTACCAGGACACTTAGGCGCTACCATCACCACAGTGATGTCTTTACGGATTTGTTCACCTACTTCAACAATATTTAAACCGTGAGAATAACCCAGTGCAGCGCCTTCTTTCATCAATGGTTGAACTGCGCGAACAACAGAAGAGTGTTGCTTATCTGGCGTCAAGTTAATTACCAAATCAGCCTTCGGTATTAACTCTTCATAAGTGCCGGCTTGAAAACCATTTTCCGTTGCTTTACGCCATGAAGCACGTTTTTCTTCAATGGCCTCTTTACGCAGGGCATAAGTGATATCCAGACCTGAGTCACGCATATTCAGGCCCTGATTCAGTCCCTGCGCTCCGCAACCGACGATAACCACTTTTTTACCTTTTAAGAATCCTGTCTCATCAACAAACTCTTCCCGCGCCATAAAACGACATTTACCTAACTGCGCCAACTGCTGACGCAAATTCAGCGTATTAAAATAATTCGCCATTAGTGACTCCGTTATCATGTTGTGCTCAGCGCTCAGCAATGAAATGCTGTGACTGTTTTTTAGATTTCCCCACCCTGTGGGGTGTTTATATATTTTCAATATATGACATGAAAGCCATTGCTTAAATTGATATATTAACAATACTACATTGCACTTTATGCAATACAGATTATTGGACAGGAAAAGGAGAATAGGCTATGGATATACGCGACCTCAAACTGTTTCTACATCTGGCTGAAAGCTGTCATTTTGGTCGTACAGCAAAAGCAATGCATGTCAGTCCATCCACATTATCTCGCCAGATTCAGCGTATTGAAGATATTTTGGGGCATCCATTATTTTTACGGGATAATCGCACTGTAAAATTGACCTTTGCCGGTGAGCAATTTAAACAATTCGCCCAACAGACACTGTTGCAATACCAGCAACTAAAACACTCATTGAATCAACAAAGCCCATCTCTAAGCGGCGAGTTACGTCTGTTTTGTTCAGTCACTGCGGCCTACAGTCACTTACCACAGATCCTAGACCGTTTTCGTGCGGAACATCCTATGGTTGAAATCAAACTCACCACAGGTGATGCCGCAGATGCGGTCAATAAGATACAGTCTAATGATGCCGATTTAGGCATCGCCGGTAAGCCGGAAAAACTACCAGACAATGTCAGCTTCACCAAAATCGGTGAAGTCCCACTGGTACTGATTGCGCCTTCCCTCCCTTGCTCTGTACGAGCACTTGTAATACAAAAGTCCCCTGACTGGAATAGCATTCCCTTCATTTTGCCGGAACATGGCCCTTCACGTAAGCGCATTGAGCACTGGTTCCGTCACCATAAAATTACCAACCCATCGATTTACGCTACCGTGTCCGGTCATGAAGCCATTGTTTCTATGGTTGCATTGGGTTGTGGAGTGGCATTAATTCCCAATGTCGTTGTAGAAAACAGCCCTGAACCGGTACGCAGTCGCATATCTTTATTGGACAACATCTCTCTAGTAGAACCGTTCGAATTGGGTATATGTGTACAGAGAAAACGGCTTAATGAACCCCTGATTAAAGCATTTTGGGGATTGTTATAACAAACTGCCCTAACAGGTCTTTTTATTCATTACAAGCCTGATACAACTTATTTTCGGTATTATACCAATACACTTATAATTTATGTGGCCTAATTCACAAAGAACATAAAAATATAACCATATTGTTCTCATGATAATATGTTTAATATAAGTTATAACCAATCAAAATAATTATATGAAAATATTGGCTCCTCATTAAATTTTTGGTCATTAATTATGTCACTAAAGAAAATACTTTTAATTATATCAAGTAGATAGTAGCTATTTAACGTTAAACAATTTAGATATTGTTAAGATTGACCAGCAAAAACCGAATATTCCACCAGCAAAAAACAGAGTGGAAAATAATTCTTTTCGCCATGTCATAACGATATATTCCAATAGTGAAATTATTTTTTCCAGATACCAAAGGAGGCGGCTTAATAATAATTATTTAATGGTATTGTGACGATATAGTAACTAATAATAATTATTTAATGAGTTAATATAATTTAATTAAAAAATAACATCAAGGATTCATAATAATTAAATAAAATAATTAATTCAAATACACAAAACAATTTAATAAAGGACACCATCATGTTACACAAAATAGACAAATCACCGTATTTTATTAAATTCTATAAATTTCATCTACAAGATCTCGTCTTCTCTTATAATATGCAAACAGAATGGCATCATCATCCTTGCATCCAATTAAGTGTATCACCACATAATTCACTCATGAGGGTTGATACCGAAAATGAATCGAGACAAGTACATGGATTCATTATTTCTTCTAATATTAAACATAGATTACACTCGGAAGGGCAACTCTGCTTTAATCTACTGATAGACCTAGCCAATCCACTATGTCATTTATTACTACATCAAATGAGAGGCTCAGATATAGTATACTTAAATCAAGAATCATCCAGTTTAATAGCAAATTACTTTATTAATTGTTTACAGTCAGAAACCTCTCCAGATATTTTCATCTTAAATAACCTTTTAGGTAAAATAGAAGATTGCCATTGTTATCAGGACAAACGAATCATGAAAGCAGCCTCTCTTATTACTGAATTACCGGTTAAATGTATATCTTCTCGTGAAATATCAAACCAACTCTATTTATCCGAAAGCCGATTCTTACATCTATTTAGAGAAAAGATGGGAACTAATTTCCGTAGTTATCTATTATGGAAACGTCTGCATCATGCTATTGATGAGATACATTCATCAGATTCACTGACTTTATTAGCTTGTAATAGTGGATTTTCAGATGGCGCACACTTCAGTCGTACCTGTATGACGCTATATGGATTAAGGCCCTCTGAATTAAAACATGCCAGTAAGAACAGAATTCAGCAAGCACAACAAAAATATTTCAATTTATCATCAACATTAACAGGTCTAAATTTTACAAAGAAAAATATCTGTGTTATGAATAAATAATATTTTTGATACATTACCTAAAATAAATAATTTCTATTTATAACCGTTATTATCAAAGCCAATATGTTAGAGATTCTGTATCATTTTATTCCTAATAGCACATTTACTATATTATGCACTCTTAGTAATGATACAGAATTCAGAATAACACCATAACAATACTACCTAATAAACCATCAATCCACGACAAATAAAACATACAGAGTAAAATATCACTATTATGAATTAATCATTCATTTTAATGATACATGCTCTTTCAGATAATTTTCCACCCATTTAGCGACCCGACAAGTGTCTTTATAAGCCCCTAACATCAGTTCAGAACCACGGCTACTCAACCATTTCCGCCCAACGATAAATAACCCAGGATAAGGCGTTTTCCCACCTTCTGCATGACCATTTTTACAAACGAATCCATTAGCATCCGCAGCACCGGGAAGCGTTAACCATGCCGTATCATCTTTATACCCCAAACACCAGATAACCGTATCCACCTCATATTGATTGCCGGACGAATCACATAATTTATTGTCTTTTATATCAACTAGCCTATTCGCTATTTTTATACCCCAAGCAGCTAGCCGATGGTTTTTCAGGTCACCACAAGGAATAGGATTACGCCGCCGCATAATTTTCCCTACTAAACTGTAATAATTGGCAAATAACAGACCGCTTTTACTTAACCACCAAAATATATCTTTGCCCAATATTCTATTAGGTAATAGAGGACGGGAGGAACCGCAAAATAATGTCACCTTCGCAGTTGCTGCCAAATCTTTAGCAATCTGACGACCACTCGCACCATCACCAACGACAGCAACTCGGCTGCCCGTTTTAATTTGCTTAGGTTCCCGGTATTGATCTGCTGCAATTTGTTGTATATCTGTAGAAAACCGTTCAGCAAGCGCCGGAATATCAACTAATTGATTAGCCCCTGTTGCATTAACCAAACAAGGCGCATGAAATACTTTCCCATCTTTTGTTTTAACACGATAGCCATCTGTATCATGCTTCACCTCAATCACTTCGGTTTGAGTATGTATCGCAAGGTTATGATGTGAAGCATAGCGCTCAAGGTAATCAGCAACTTCATTTTTATCTGGATAACCTTCTTTAATTCCAGGAAACGGTAAGCCATGAAGTTGAGTCATACCGCGTGAAGTGAATAATAGCATATTATCTGGGCGCCTGCGCCACACATCACCAATACGTGCCTCCCGCTCTAATATGCAGACATTAATATTCTTAGCCGCAAGGATAGCAGCTAAACTTAACCCGGCTTGACCGGCACCCACAATTAAGCAATCCATTTTCATCATGCGTACTCGTTTTTTAATTTGGCATTTATTTATATTTTATTTCTATCATTATCCCAATCTTAGGACAATGAAAAAATTTACAAAAAGAACATTCAATAGATCAAAAAACAACGAACTTCACAAAAATATAAAAGACAATTAAAAAATTTACTTGAATTAACTGGTCATATTCGCACTAAAGTGAATATTTTGAATAAACCAGCTATTTTTAGCATAATTTTAACAATATTGACAAATCCATATAATGATCAAAGCAATAATATAGCCAATTTATTCAATAAAAATAAATTATTAATGACTATCATTTTTGCCTACGTAACTTATGCTTTATCGCTATAACTTATAATAAGCAAAGACTAATTTATCTACTCTTTACCCTACCGGAGATGAAAAAATGGAAAATATCAAAAATATATATGACGATATAAAATCTCGTGGCGGAAATCCGTTGAAGTGGTTAATAGCCGATGTTGACCTTCTCTATAAGCTGTCTAAAGAAGAGCAACAAGAATTAAAAACCTGTTTGCTTAAGGACGCTTTTAATTTCCATTATCATAATAACCCTTACTATAAAGATATTTGTGAAAAACAAGGTATTAAACCAGAAGATATCCAGAATTATAATGACTTAGTTCGCATCCCACTAATACCCGTTGCAACTTATAAATCAGCCGAAAGTCACCGTTTATTAAGCAAGCCATTATCTGAAATCGAACATGAAATGCGCTCAACGGGTACCAGTGGAATTCCTAGCGTTTATCGTCGTTGCCACGATACGATGGATCATACAGTATTGGCTGTCTATTCCAATTATCGCAGTATGTTCAAAGTATCTGGCGGTGCCGGCCTATGTTTATGCCCGTCAACAGAAGATATTCCAGAAATGGCACTGGTCAAAATCTTTAATTTCCTGACAGGTTTGTTAGATACCCGACGCTATATGATTAATCAGGACCGCTTTTCTCCAGAAGATGCACTGAATCAATTAATCCAGTGGAAAGGTAAGTTCACTCGTCATTTAATTGGCCCTCCATTCATGATCCATCGTTTTATCACGTTCCTAAAAGAGAATAATACCAAGCTCACTTTAGATCGCGATAGTATGGTAATCACCATGGGCGGCTGGAAACGTTTTACCGGGGATATGATCTCCCGCGGCGAATTAAATGCAGATATCGAAGAATGGATGGGCATTCCAGTTTCCCGGATACGTGATATGTATGGTCTGGTTGAAGCAAACGTTCTTGCCATCGAAGATGAATATAACCATAAGCATGTTCCACCTTATATTCATTTCTCCGTCCGTGATCCTAATGATTTAACACGTGAGCTACCTGAGGGTGAAACCGGGCAATTAGTGATCCTAGATCCACTCTCTGTTTCCACTCCCGGCATGTTACTGACAGAAGATTTGGTCTATTTGCGTACCGATCCTAATAAATCCTGGCGTAATTCTCAGCGAGTTCAGTTTGTTATGCGTACCGCTGCTGCTAAAGAGTTTGGTTGCTGTGCAGTCAACCTTGAGAGAAAAATGTCAGACGATGAAGGTACTTCAGCTACACCCGCTGTATAAATAGCAAGGTGGAATTATGTTTAACAACATCATTATTGACAACTTTTGCAATCCTGACTGCCAAGGGATGTTATCTGCCCCCACCATTAAACTGGCATTAGGTAACCCTGTATGCGGTGACAAGGTTGATATCGACCTGACACTGGATAACCAAGGGCGGGTAAATAATGCCTGTTTTCGTGCATGGGGATGTACCGCCTCTCTGGCAATGTCTAACCAATTTTGTCGTCATGCTAAAGGTAAGACTCTCGAAGAATTGAATGCATTATCGCCTGAGGGAATAGATGCATTATTAGGCGAGTTAGAACCCGCACAGCAACACTGCCTTGATATGCTGCATAAGCTATTTGAGCAGCTAAAGGGAAAAATATGACAAGTCTATATTTCGACTACAACGCCACAACACCGCTAAGTGTTAAAGCGCAGTTGGCGATTAAAGACGCAATGTCTATTTTTGCTAACCCGTCTAGCCACTACAGCTTAAGTGGCACGGCGAAAAAGTTGCTCACTGACGCTAGAAGATCGATGGCTGCATTGATGGGCACAGTCCCTGAGCAAATCCTATTTACATCAGGGGGAACCGAAAGTAATAACCAAGCCTTATCCAGCTTGTTAGCAACACTTTCCGGTTCGGATCTGTCTGCTCATCATGTTATTAGCTCTTCCATTGAGCATCCGTCTGTTCTGGCACCGTTACTCTGGTATCAGCAACACGGGCTCCAGCTAACGCTGATCAATCCCGATAATCAAGGACGGATCAGTGTACAAAGTATCCAGGAAAACCTACGACCACAAACACGTCTGATCACATTGATGGCGATTAACAACGAAACCGGCGTGATCCAGCCCTATGAAGCGGTCGCCTCTTTAGCAAAAGAGGCCGGTGTTTATCTACATATCGATGCAGTACAGGCTATTGGTAAGCTTCCTTTTAGCTGTGACACACTTTCCGGCGTAACGACCGTATCTTTCTCCGGCCATAAGTTTAACGGCCCGAAAGGTATTGGTGGACTCTACCATGCACCAGGTATTCAATTAAATCCCTTGCTACATGGTGGAGGGCAAGAACAAGGAGTACGCAGCGGCACTGAGAACACCTTAGGACTTGCTGGACTGGCAGCGGCAGCTAAAGAATCACTGAACGGCTTGCAAGGACGCTTCAATACTTACAAAGCGCTCAGAACAACCTTGCTATCTCTGTTAGATCAATATCATGTTAACTACCTGATTAATGGTAATACCAATCCAGCGTTTCAGGCACCTTGGACTCTCAATTTAAGTTTCCCTGGTATTCGTGCTGAATCGCTAGCCAGCAGGCTAGATTTACGTTACGGCATCTCTTTATCCTTAGGATCAGCCTGTAGCAATAACAAATCAACACAACGTTCTCATGTTCTGGCTGCTATGAGGCTCCCCGATGATCGTATTGATAGTGCGGTACGCATCAGTTTCGGATATACCACAAGCCAAGATGATATTGAGATATTGGCTAGCGCTATCAAACAAGAAACATATAACTTACTTAAAATTTCAGGGAAATCTTTAATCACCCAGGAATAATAGCAAAACGATATTTAAAAAACGGTGTGGCAGGAATAACGCATTTATTAATTGGTACCTACACCCTATGGATTTCAAGATGCATCACGACGGCAACGGAGCGAATCCCCGGGAGCACAGCTAACTGTGTGACCGGGATGAGCAAGTGCAGCCAACAAAGAGGCAACTTGAAAGATAACGGGTATATATTCCTGCACCTAAGCTCCGCCAATATTTTTCAAATTTTTAGGGGATATTAATATGAAACTATTTGAATTACTTCAATCTCAAATTACTGAATTAACTGATATCGAACCAGAAGATATTACTCTTGACACCCTGCTTGATGATATTCATCTGGTGAGTCTGGATTTTGTTTCTATTCAGGTTGCTTTAAAAAGAGAAATGGGAATTCAACTGAATTTCGATAAGTTCCAACGAGATAACACGACGACAATCGGTGATTTCGTCAATTATGTCAGTGAATTAACAAAATAATCATCACCAATGCACTTGGATGTTAGCTGTCTATGACGATATCACAATGCAGCTAACATTCATTTTTATGATGCTTTTATCTGCCAATCCTATTATTTGGTTGTATTAAAAATAAAGCATGTCACCAGGAAATAAATTTTGGAAATAATGTTTCATGAATATTCAAACAGGCTATCACCGCGTTGCCGTCACAGGCTATGGTTCTATCTGTTCACTTGGGCAAAATACCCAAGAAATTTGGGACGCAATTCTAAACTATCGTGTAGGCTACAAAAAGGAAGACCACCCAGACGTTTCTGTCGTAGCAAAGTTTTTCGGCAATATCCCTTTTTCTCCTGATGTATCTCGGTTTTCCAAAAAGTTATTAAAGAACCTGCCCAAATTCAGCAAACTTGGGCTGATTGCTGCGGATGAAGCAATCAAGATGGCATTTGGTCACGATAAAGCCGCTCTTGACGAAAATTATTCTCCTTTTGAACGCGGCGTCATTTTTGGCACTGGCTGGGGTGGAGAAGATGCAACCGTTGAAAACAGCCATTCCTATGCTGACCAAGGCATTGCTTCACCTATGACCAATATTATGTCTATGCACAGCGTAGGGACAGCGGCAATTTCAATGAACTGGAATTTACGGGGATATCAAAATACCCCGGTTGCAGCTTGTGCAACTGGCAGTATGGCGATAGGTGATGCGTTTGAACTTATCCGCAGTGGACGCACTAAAATGATGCTAGCAGGGGGCGGTGAAAGCATCAGAGATCCATTCATTGTCTGGAGTATCGACATTCTTGGAGCATTGAGTAAAGAACAGGAATCTGTCGAAAAGGCCTGCTGCCCATTCAGTAAAGATCGTAGTGGTTTTGTTATGTCGGAAGGCGCTGCAATATTATGCCTTGAAGACTATGACAGCGCTGTTGCCAGGGGAGCCAAAATACTGGCGGAAGTGATTGGCTATGGCAATAACTCTGATGCGTCAGATATGACAGCCCCGGCACCAGATTGCAAAGGACGGGTCATGGCGATTCAGATGGCGCTGGAACAGGCCAAGCTCTCCACCTCAGATATTCACTATATTAATGCTCATGGGACATCAACCCCATTAAACGACATTAACGAAACCGATGTTCTAAAAATAAGCCTGGGCGAGCACGCTTATCGTATCCCTATTTCCAGTACAAAATCCTATACAGGCCATCTTATTGCCGGAGCCGGAGCAATTGAATCCATTTTCTGTCTCAAAGCGATAGAGACAGCAACGATTCCCGCAACGATGCACTTGAATAACCCTGATCCGCTATGCGATCTGGATTATGTCCCCAATACCCACCGAACTCACCAAGTTGTTGACACTGCTTTAAATGTTAACTACGGATTCGGTGGCACAAACTGTGCACTTATTTTCAGGAAAGCCGACAGATGAACGTTCAATTTCGTAAAGAAGATCTCAGTCAATGGGCTAAATTCTCTGGCGACTACAATCCTATCCATTTTGATGAAAAAATCGCTAGAGAAGTCGGGTTGGGTGGTATTGCAGTACACGGCATGCTGGCAATGATCCCGCTCAAAAGCGGATATGATTATCTGTCACAACCAAATGGGGAAATGGGCAGACAGTGGCACGTTAATTTACGCAATCCCGTACCTCTGGATGCCTGCTATTGCGTCAAAACTAAGCACACTGACCAAAATGGGAAAACGACCTTTAATCTGCAAGACGAAACAACCAACCTGAAACCTCTAGTTGGTCACTATAGTTGTTTCGATTTTTCACAAAAAACTAGCTTTCCCGAAAAACCACGTTGCCAAGTTCCCATACAAGAGACAATAAAAAAATCCATCGAATTTAAACATACCTTTCCAGAAGTCAATGAATTCTGGATCTTTCTTGATGCTCTGATGTTTTATCTTTTTATGCAGCAAAGTGCCAAAACTGCACTAGCAACAGAATTTAAAACCTATTTTGGCAAACAAGAACATGATGAAACATGCCTCAAAGACCTCATTGTTTTGCATGTTATGCACACTGTGAGTTTCTCTCCAGCGCTGCTTAATCACCAAATCCCAGATGAAATGCCAAAGATCGAATATATGATCCTACCAAAAGATACATTCGACGTTGATGGTTCGTTATACGGTACGTTGGAAATCCCGATCTGGCTGAATGGCAAAATCTCTTTAGTTGTTGAGATGAGTCTGATGGGAACAACAAAAAGAAAGCAGATTGCCAACTAAGATTTGATGAATGCGGTATTGGCAGACGGATGGCAAAAATTTAGAGGAATAACTTAATGAGTATCAGCACCCCTTGGGTTTTTATTTCAGGAGGATCACGTGGTATCGGCAAAGGCATAGTAAAAATGCTGGCTGCTCAGAACTATCACGTGGTTTTTACCTATAAATCAAGCACAAATGAAGCTCAAACATTATGTCAGGAAATTGAACAGCAAGGTTATCGCTGTGAGGGCTATCAATGTGATGTCTCAAACGCCGAAGAAGTCAAAACATTGTCAACAGAGCTTATCTCACGATATGGCTCTCCCTATGCCATCATCAATAACGCCGGAATTACACAAGATGCATTACTGATAAATATGAAAGAAGAAGAGTGGCACAATGTCATTTCTACCAATCTTTCTTCTGTTTATTTAGTCAATCACGCTTTTCTCCCTGAAATGATTACTGCGGGAGAAGGCTGCATTATCCACATAAGCTCAGTCACTGCGTTTAAAGCCAACTCAGGGCAAGTTAACTACGCTGCAACCAAAGCCGCTATGATCGGTATTACCCGCTCGTTAGCGGTTGAAGTTGGCCGATTTAATGTTCGAGTCAATACCGTTGCGCCTGGCTTGATTGATACTGAAATGTTGGATCATATCCCTGCATCACACAGGAAAAAACTGTTATCTACCATTCCATTGGGCCGTTTAGGTTCAGTGGAAGATATTGCTCTGGCAATCAATTTCCTGCTCAGCCCCGGAGGACGCTACATCACCGGGCAAACATTCGTTATTGATGGAGGAATGACTGCCTGAGTCAGTTAAATAATTAACATCAATAGCTTCGTATCCTTATTATGTGATTATTTGTACCCAGATAAATGTTCTGGGTACTGACACAAAATACTGTTAATCATTGCCAGATAGACAATTCAGCCTCTCTGATAAATGTTAATAACGATAATAAACAATTTTAATATTAAATCATGCTTTTGGCGTTAAGTGCTAAATATTAGCAATTTTCATTTTATCAGATGAGAAGGGCTTGACCTTGTAGTCGACTCCAAGGTGTTTAATCAAATATAAGCACATTAATTAAGACGAATTTATTTTTAATCACTGTGATGGGAGAGAACACATGGACGGAGAAATACAATCACCTCCGCTTAATGAGAAAAAGTCAAAACGTAAGTTAACACTGATCCTCGCAACTCTCTTATTTATTTTTGCCGGGTTAGGTTACTTCGCCTATTGGCTTATTTCATTACGTCATTATCAAGCAACTGATGATGCTTACGTTGTTGGTAATCAGGTACAAGTAATGGCCCAGATCACCGGCAGCGTAACCGCTATTTATGCTGATAATACCGACTTCGTTCAGCAAGGCGATATTTTGCTACGTTTAGACTCTATTGATGCGGAACATGCTTTTGAGCGAGCGAAAAATATATTGGCTAATAATGTCAGACAAACTCACCAAACCATTATTGATAATGAAAAACTATTAGCTAATATTGCGCTCAAACAAACGGCATTACAACAGGCTCAAGATGATTTAAAACGACGTGAACATTTGGGACTCACAGGTGCTATCGCCAAAGAAAATCTGATTCATTCCCGCAATAGCGTGCAAATGGCAAAATCTGAGCTAAATGTTGCCCGACAACAATATTATGCTAACAAAGCACTAGTTATAGACACCCCATTAAATCAACAACCTGCCATTAAACTGGCCGCTTCCCAACTCCGCGATGCATGGTTAACCTTACAGCGCACCCAGATTGTAGCGCCGGTAACAGGATACGTTTCACGCCGCAGTGTTCAAGTAGGCTCACAAATAAAAAGTGGCGCTCCATTGATGGTTATCGTACCCGCTGACCAACTTTGGGTCGAAGCTAACTTTAAAGAAGTTCAACTCGCCAATGTCCGTATTGGTCAACCCGTAACACTGATTAGCGATTTCTATGGCAATGATGTCATTTATAAAGGTCAGATCGTTGGTCTTGATATGGGAACTGGCAGTGCATTTTCTTTATTACCAGCACAAAATGCCACCGGTAACTGGATCAAAGTGGTTCAACGTTTACCTGTCCGTGTTGAACTAGAAGCACAACAACTTATCGATCATCCTTTACGCATCGGTTTATCCATGCACGCCACGGTTGATACCCGAAATCGGGATGGTCTGGTGCTTGCCGACACGCCTCGTAATGGCATTGTTTATGAAACCAACGTCTTAACTTACAACACCGGAGAAATTGATCAGCTAATTAACGAAATCATTCAAGTTAATACCAGTCAAAATAAGTGAGGTTAACATGCTAAAAGAGCCATTATCAGGAGCCAAACTTGGCTGGCTAACCCTGGCTTTAGCATTAGCCGCTTTTTTACAAATATTGGATCTGACTATTGCTAACGTTGCAATATCAACAATTGCTGGAGATCTGGGTTCATCAGTATCACAAGGTACTTGGGTAATTACTTCATTTGCTGTTGCTAACGCGATCTCTATCCCATTAACAGGCTGGTTAGCAAAACGGTTCGGGGAAGTCCGGGTTTTCTTAATTTCAATGATCTTGTTTGTTATCACTTCCTGGTTGTGCGGTATTGCCAATAACCTAGAAATGTTGATTATTTCCCGTGTTCTGCAAGGTATCTCAGCCGGGCCAATTATGCCCCTTTCGCAAAGTTTACTACTCAACAACTATCCTCCGCTAAAACGCAATATGGCATTGGCACTGTGGTCAATGACTATCGTTATCGCTCCGGTTTGTGGTCCGATACTCGGCGGTTGGATCAGCGACAATTACCATTGGGGATGGATCTTTCTCATCAATGTTCCTGTTGGCTTTGTTGCCATTGCTATCACCTGGATGCTGTTAAAAGACCGGGAAACTGAAACAACAGCTAGGTCAATTGATATCGTAGGACTAATTTTATTGGTCATCGGTGTTGGTTGTTTTCAGCTATTGCTTGATAGAGGAAAAGAGCTTGATTGGTTCAACTCAACAGAAATTATTGCATTAGCCATTATCGCAGTTATTGCCATAACTTTCCTGATCATCTGGGAATTCACCGATGATGATCCGATCATTGATTTATCACTATTTAAATCACGTAATTTTACTATCGGTACTTTATGTATCAGTTTGGCTTTCCTACTCCATATAGGCACTCTGGTTTTGCAGCCTCAACTATTGCAAATGGTATTTGGTTATACAGCCACTTGGGCAGGATTGGTAATGGCTCCATTAGGAATAGTGCCGATAATGCTCGTTCCACTCATTGGTCGTTTTAGTTCAAAAATTGATATGCGTTATTTGGTTATGTTTAGCTTTATCATTTTTGCACTCTGTTTCTTTTGGAGAACGAATACCTTTGAGCTATCAATGGACTTTGCCACCGCTGCCTGGCCACAATTTATTCAGGGCTTTGCTATCGCCTGTTTAATTATGCCACTAACAGCCATTATATTATCTGACGTTGAACCCGCTAAAATTGCCTCTGCCGGTAGCTTGTTCAACTTTTTACGCACGCTGGCAACATCCGTAGGTACTTCAATTACCACCACCATGTGGTCCCGTCGCGAAGCTGTCCACCACGTTCAGTTAACTGAATCGATAACTCCCCATAATCCTATTGCCCAACAAGCCTATGAAAAAATGGAACAACTAGGGATGTCACACGCCCAAGTCAGTCACTCTCTGGCACGTGAAATCACCAATCAGGGATTGATTATTGCTGCTAACGAGATTTATTGGCTATTTGGCTTTATTTTTCTGATCTTGCTGATCTTTATCTGGTTGGCAAAACCCACTGTTGGAGAAAAGAAATAGCACAATAATCAAAGAATTTATTATAGAGCTCTTTCCAGTGGAACCTAGGCGAATATTAAATCTTGTCAAAATAGCACCTTATCCAGGCGCTATTTTGTCGTTTTATAGAACATATTTTTTCATTACCAAGACACCGATCAACCGCCGGCTGCTTCAGACGCCTGGCACATTAAAAAGAATTTAAACGCGGGGGTATCCGTCTCATCGTGATACGCATAGCCTAATGCATCAAGATGACGCTTAAAACGCACTTCCGCTCCTGACAATTCAAATGCCGCTAATACCCGGCCATAATCTGTACCATAATTGCGATAATGGAATAACGTAATATTCCAGTGAGTTCCCAAAGTTTGTAGGAACTTGAGCAAAGCCCCTGGCGATTCAGGAAATTCAAAACTAAACAAGCGCTCTTTCAATGGCTTAGATGGACGACCGCCGATCATATAACGAACATGTAATTTCGCCATTTCATCATCTGAAAGATCAGCAACCTGATATCCTGCGGTACGTAATTCCTCGATAATTTCCCGCCGTTCTACCTCACCACGGCTCAGGCGAACACCAACGAAAAGACAAGCCTGATCAGGATCTGCATTCGTATAACGATAATTAAACTCTGTTACCACCCGATCGCCCAATTTCTGGCAAAAACTCAGGAAACCCCCTTTCTGTTCAGGAATAGTCACTGCCAGCAATGCTTCCCGCTGCTCGCCCAATTCACAACGCTCAGAAACATAGCGTAACCCGTGGAAGCTCACGTTAGCGCCAGAAAGAATATGTGCCAGTCGTTCACCTTTAAGTTGATGCTGCTGAACATACTTTTTCAATCCAGCTAGCGCCAATGCACCGGATGGCTCAGCAATCGCACGTACATCTTCAAATAGATCTTTTACCGCCGCACAAATAGCATCACTGTCTACCGTGATAACATCATCCACATATTGCTGACACAAACGAAATGTTTCATCACCGATACGCTTAACAGCAACACCCTCAGCAAATAAGCCAACTCGTGGTAAATCTACCGGATGTCCAGCTTCCATCGCCGCTTTCAGGCAAGCTGAATCTTCCGCTTCCACCCCAATGATTTTAATTTCTGGCATCAGTTGCTTAATCAACACTGCCACTCCAGCAATCAAGCCACCACCACCAACAGGTACAAAGATGCGATCCAAGCGCACATCCTGTTGCAAAAGTTCCATCGCCAGTGTTGCCTGACCTGCGATTACAGCGGGATGATCAAACGGAGGAATAAAGGTATAGCCCTCCTGTTGTGCCATTTCTATTGCTTTAGCTTTAGCCTCATCAAAATTAGCACCATACAACAGAGCCTTACCACCGAAACTACGGACTGCATCGACTTTAATATCCGCAGTAGTAACCGGCATAACAATCAGAGATTTTATTCCCAAACGATTGGCAGAAAGTGCAACCCCCTGAGCATGGTTACCGGCTGACGCAGTAATCACTCCCCGGTTTTTTTGTTCCTCAGTCAAACCTGCAATCATGGCATACGCACCACGGAGCTTGAAACTGTGAACAGGTTGCCGATCTTCCCGCTTTACCAAAATAGTATTTCCTAAGCGGGCAGAAATTTTCTCCATTTCCTGCAAGGGCGTCACCTGAGCAACTTCATAAACCGGCGTACTTAATGCCGCTTTCAAATACTCTGCACCATTTGGTGCGGAAGTTAAGGGAAGAAATGCAGCCATGAGATTATCCCCCTAACTTAGATTTATCACGGACGGCCCCTTTATCCGCACTGGTCGCCAATGAAGCATAAGCTCTCAGGGCAAACGATACCTGACGTTCACGAGCTTTCGGCGTCCACAATTTATCACCGCGGGCAAATTCCACTTCTTTACGGGTAGCAAGTACCCTTTCATCTACATCAAGTCGAATTTTCCGCCGTGGAATATCAATATCAATAATATCGCCATCTTGAACCAAACCGATTAGCCCCCCATTAGCCGCTTCCGGAGAAACATGACCGATCGACAAACCCGAGGTACCACCAGAAAAACGCCCATCGGTAATCAATGCACAGCTTTTGCCTAGCCCCATAGATTTTAGATAAGTCGTCGGATACAACATTTCCTGCATGCCAGGCCCACCTTTTGGCCCTTCATAACGAATGACCACTACATCACCAGCAACGACTTTTCCACCCAAGATCGCATCAACCGCATCTTCCTGACTTTCGTAAACTTTGGCTGGCCCACGGAACGTCAGACTGCCCTCATCAACCCCGGCGGTTTTTACAATACAACCATCTATAGCCAAATTACCAAATAGAACAGCAAGACCACCATCCCGACTATAGGCATGTTCAATGTCGCGAATACACCCTTCTACACGGTCAGTATCCAACGAAGGCCAGCGACAATCTTGTGAAAATGCCTGAGTAGTACGGATACCCGCAGGGCCTGCCGAATACATCTCCTTCACTGACTCATCTACCATCTGCATCACATCGTACTGATTAAGCGTTTGTAACAAATCCAGACCCAAAACATTTTTAACCTGACGATTCAGCAAACCCGCTCTATCCAGCTCACCTAAAATACCGATCACACCACCAGCACGATGAACATCTTCCATATGGTATTTTTGTGTACTTGGTGCAACTTTACATAGATGAGGGATCTGACGAGACAAACGATCAATATCCGCCATAGTGAAATCAACCTCCCCTTCCTGCGCCGCAGCCAGTAAGTGAAGCACAGTATTTGTTGAACCACCCATTGCAATATCCAACATCATTGCATTTTCAAATGCGGCTTTCGTTGCAATACTACGCGGCAGAGCACTGTCATCATTTTGTTCATAATAACGCTTAGTCAACTCAACAATGCGTTTGCCTGCATTCAGAAACAGCATCTTACGATCTGCATGAGTAGCCAGTAATGAGCCATTCCCCGGTTGAGACAAACCCAGTGCTTCTGTAAGACAATTCATAGAGTTAGCAGTAAACATACCTGAGCAGGAACCGCAAGTTGGGCAAGCTGAGCGCTCAATCTGATTGCTATCCTCATCACTGACTTTCGGGTTCGCGCCTTGGATCATTGCATCGATCAGATCCAATTTAATAATCTGATCTGACAATTTAGTTTTACCCGCCTCCATAGGGCCACCAGAAACAAAAATCGCCGGAATGTTCAGACGTAGTGCTGCCATCAGCATTCCTGGTGTAATTTTGTCACAATTGGAAATACACACCATAGCGTCCGCACAATGTGCATTCACCATATATTCAACAGAATCAGCGATCAATTCACGTGACGGCAGAGAATAGAGCATACCACCATGCCCCATTGCGATACCGTCATCCACCGCTATAGTATTGAACTCTTTTGCAACACCGCCTGATGCTTCAATCTGTTCCGCAACCAGTTTACCTAAGTCCCGCAAATGAACATGCCCTGGAACAAACTGAGTAAATGAGTTAACTACTGCAATAATCGGTTTACCGAAATCTGCATCGGTCATCCCTGTCGCGCGCCATAAAGCGCGAGCTCCTGCCATATTGCGGCCATGAGTCGTAGTGGCAGAACGGTACTTAGGCATTATCTTCACTCCCGTGTTATCAAAACAGGCGGGGAACGAACCGCCCGTTAAATTATTTATAGTTCTATTAAGGATTGACTGTATCTAACCAACCCCATTTATCATCTGTCGTACCATCAAACAAGCCAAAGAAAGCTTGTTGAATTTTTTTGGTAATAGGTCCACATCTACCGATACCAACCTGAATATCATCAACACTGCGAACGGGTGTGATTTCAGCCGCTGTGCCAGACATAAAAACTTCATCAGCCAGGTACAGTGACTCGCGCGACAATACCTGCTCACGCACTTCCAGCCCTAAATCTTTCGCCAGTTTGATAATGGCATCGCGAGTAATTCCTGGTAATGCAGCGGAGGTAAATGGTGGGGTAAATAATATGCCATCTTTTACTTCAAATAGATTTTCACCCGCACCCTCAGAGATATAACCAGAAACATCCAGTGCAATACCTTCCTGATACCCACGACGACGAGCTTCACTACCCACTAAAAGCGAAGACAGGTAGTTACCACCGGCTTTAGCCGCAGTTGGCATTGTGTTTGGTGCCGCACGATTCCATGAAGAAACCATCGCATCAATTCCTTGATCTAATGCGCCTTCTCCCAAATAAGCTCCCCACGGAAAGGCGGCAATAATGACATCAGTTTTATAACCGGCAGGTGGATTAACCCCCATGCCAACATCACCGATAAAGACCAATGGACGTATATAAGCACTGACTAAATTATTTTTACGAAGAGTTGCCCGACACGCCTCCATTAATTCATCGACACTCTGGTTCAACGGCATACGATAAATCTTTGCAGAGTCATGTAAACGCTGCATATGCTCACGATGGCGGAAAACCACTGGCCCTTTATGAGAGTCATAGCAGCGAATTCCCTCAAAAACAGATGTACCGTAATGTAAAGCATGGGACATCACGTGAACTTTAGCATCTGCCCAAGGAACCATCTCACCATTGAACCAAATGTAATCGGATTGCTTCGTCATTCTCTTATTCCTTTATTTCTACGTTATGCACGTATGAGTTGTGATTTTTGTTGCAGGATCTTGACGCCAGCGACATCCACTAATTTAGTCAGTTGTGAAGACAACAAATTAACCGGTTTTTGGCTGGCAACAATTAATTCGATATTAACATTATCGCCATCCATTGTTTGATCCATATTCATGGAACATATCTGAAATCCACGATGACGCGTTACCCGTAAGATACGCTCTAATATTTCAGGACGGAAACGAGCATGGATTGCAAGTTGATGCTGCATCATAATGATTTCTCCAACATAGTTTCATTGCTTGCACCGGGAGGAACTAACGGCCAAACGTTCTCTAATTCCTCAATAGATACCTGTAATAAATAAGGACCCTTACTGCTGAATAATGCATTCAGCGCTTCATCAATCTGTGATTTATCTGTGATATGTTGCCCAGGAATACCAAAAGCTTTCGCTAATGTGACAAAATCGGGGTTATCTGTTAATGTCGTTTCACTATATCGCTTATCAAAAAACAGCTCCTGCCATTGCCGCACCATTCCCAATCGCTGGTTATCCAACAATAAAATTTTTACTGGTAATTGCTTGCGTTTAATTGTCCCCAATTCTTGAACATTCATCATGAAAGAGCCATCTCCAGATACACAAATCACCATATCTTCCGGTCGAGCAATCTGAGCACCAATTGCAGCAGGGATACCAAATCCCATTGAGCCCAATCCACTAGATGTAATGAAATTTTCAGGCCCATCAAAAGTCATATGCTGAGCTGTCCACATTTGATGCTGTCCAACATCGGTAGTAATAACCGTATTAAATGTTTTACGATCTGAAACCTGCTTCAATAACCAAGGCGCATAGATACTCTCTCCCTGATGGTCATAACACCAAGGATATTCAGCTTTCAGATACTTAACTTCCTGTTGCCAGGGCATAATTGACAACGGCTGTTGCAAACGGGGCAATAATACCTTCACATCCCCCAGTAACGACACATGAGCCTGACGTAATTTACCCAACTCTGCCGGATCGATATCCAGATGAATGATTTTTGCACACGGAGCAAAAGTATTGAGTTTGCCAGTCACACGATCATCAAAACGAGCACCTACAGCAATCAACAAATCACATGACTGAACGGCAAGATTGGCCGCTTTCGAACCATGCATCCCAAGCATTCCCAGATAACATGGATGTTCTGAATCGGCAGCCCCCAAGCCTTTCAACGTAGAAGCAACCGGCATACCTGTTTCCACAACAAAATCTCGCAGAATAGAAACTGCTTGAGACATCCCTACTCCACCACCGACATACAACACTGGCTTTGCCGCAGCCGCAATCATTTTCCGAGCTTGTTCTAATTCACTTTCCGAGCAGGGCTCCTTTTGCTCAACGGGTACCAAATGTGGTACCAAATTCCCCTCTTTCAACTGAATATCTTTAGGAATATCAATCAAAACTGGGCCAGGTCGACCACTAGTGGCAATAGAAAAGGCTTCCGCCATAATTTGAGGTAAATCTTCCAGTGAGTCCACTAAGAAACTGTGTTTAGTACAAGCAAGGGAGAGGCCTAAAACATCGACTTCTTGGAAGGCATCAGTTCCAATCAATTCAGAACCAACCTGACCAGTGATAGCAACAATAGGAACAGAATCTAACAATGCATCGGCTAATCCAGTGATTAAGTTTGTTGCTCCCGGTCCCGATGTAGCGATACAAACTCCCGGCTTACCACTAGCTCTCGCATAACCAATTGCAGCCATAGCTGCCCCCTGTTCATGCCGACAAAGCAAATGCTCCACCCCACCATCGTACAAAGCATCATAAACCGGCATGATCGTACCACCAGGGTAGCCAAAAACCTTATCAACCCCTTGCGTTCGTAATGCCTTTACAACCCACTGCGCCCCGTTCATTTTTCATATCCCCTGTGTTTACCCTGTGAGACAAGATTTTGTTCTGTTGTATGTTTCCGTCTCTACCGGATTTTGCTTGTCGAAAAAAAACCCCCGCGCCTTTCGGTGCGGGGGTCTTCGAGAGATCTGGCTGTTATTCTAAGCCTTTCTTCGTCCAAGTGCAGCCCCGCACGGTGGGATAATAATCACCACCACGCTGACAATAATTAGGCTAATCACTAGGACAAATGTGTTCATAATCTTGGTCGTTTAATTCGTTTGTTTAATCTATATTTAAGAGTTATCACGTTCTTCATAGCTTGACAACATTTATTTTGTTTTATTACTCGATATAAAAAAATACTATTTATTTTCAATTAAATACTTGTTATATGGATTATTTATCCAGTAAATAGACCGATTTAAGTGATAAAAACTAACTGATTAGATATAAACAAAACAACACATTAATAGATAACATAAAAAACAAATCATCCGACTATAATCAAAAATAAAGAGCTTGTTATTAATCACTTGAGTAACAAAAACTTCTCATTAAAAATAAAGCATGATGATATAACATACTAAATTCATCCACTGTAAAAATATATATAAATTTGAATTTAAATTAAATTCAACCAATGAAAAATCAATCTTAAAACATAACTAAAATAATAAAAAAACCTCAAAATAAGAATATAAAAATAATAGATAAAATGATTTAAACATTAAAATAATAAAAATTAAACCATTTAAATCAATAAAATAAAAATCATTTGATTTGAATTCCAAAATAAAATTTTTATAGTTGCTTCGAAAAATATTTATTAGAGCCGCTTCGCAAAAAAATAATAGAAAACTATTTATTATCTAATTTCAGTCCATCATATACGCTTTCTTACTAAGGAGAATAGGATGGCCCTCGCTGTTATTTATACCCGAGCGACTATAGGTATTCACGCCCCTATTGTTACCGTTGAAGCGCATATTAGTAATGGTTTACCTGGATTAACCCTAGTTGGTTTGCCTGAAACAGCCGTAAAAGAAGCAAGAGATCGTGTCAGAAGCGCGTTGATCAACAGCGGGTTTACCTATCCGCCTAAAAGAATCACCGTCAATCTTGCACCCGCAGATCTTCCCAAAGAAGGTGGCCGTTATGATTTGCCAATCGCTATCGCTATTTTAGCCGCTTCAGAACAAATACCTACCAATAAACTAAGTCATTACGAATTTCTTGGTGAACTCGCTCTATCCGGGGGTTTACGGAAAGTTAACGGCGCAATTCCAGCCGCACTCAGCGCAGGAGAAGCAGGAAGACAACTTATTCTACCAACAGAAAACGCAATGGAGCTGGCAATTTTATCTCAGAATGAAACGTTAATGACAGAACATCTCTTGCATATCTGTCACTTTCTTCAGGGAGAACAACAACTGCTGACAGCACCAATCCAACATGAATCCTTAACAGAACCATCACAACCGGATCTGCAGGATATTATTGGCCAAGAACAAGCAAAACGCGCCCTAGAAATCACAGCCGCAGGCGGACATAATCTTTTGCTACTTGGCCCACCAGGGACAGGAAAAACAATGTTGGCAAGCCGGCTATGTAGTCTATTACCACCATTAACAAACAAAGAGGCCCTTGAGATTGCCGCTATCAATAGCTTGATGGATACCTACCTTCCACCTGAACAATGGCATACACGCCCATTTAGAGCGCCTCATCACAGTTCTTCAATGGCAGCTCTAGTCGGCGGCGGAGGACTTCCAAAACCTGGTGAAATTTCACTTGCTCACAACGGCGTGCTATTTCTAGATGAACTACCTGAATTTGAACGCAGAGTCCTTGATGCTCTCAGAGAACCGCTGGAATCAGGGGAAATAATTATCTCCCGAGCCAGAGCAAAAGTTTGTTTTCCTGCCCAAGTTCAATTGATAGCAGCAATGAATCCTAGCCCTACAGGCTATCATCAGGGCATTAAAAATCGAAGTAGTCCTCAGCAAATACTTCGATACCTAGCGAAACTTTCTGGTCCTTTCTTGGATCGTTTTGATCTCTCAATTGAAGTTCCCCTGTTACCCATTGGAACATTGAGTAGCCCTGTTAGACCAAGCGAAAGCAGCAAAGATGTAAGATTAAGAGTACTAGCAGCACGAGAAATACAACTAAAACGTTGTGGAAAAATTAATGCTCATCTGAATAGTAAAGAGACAGAGACATTTTGTAAGCTCAAACCTGACGATGCTGTATTTCTAGAACAAACTCTAATAAAACTAGGGCTTTCAATCCGAGCATGGCACCGAATTCTGAAAACATCCCGGACACTTGCCGACTTAGAAGAAAAAAAAGAGATAGAAAAACCACATATCATGGAAGCCTTAAGCTATCGCAGTATGGACAGATTATTAATACAATTACAAAAACAATCAGGTTAGCAATGAAAAAGGGGCAAAGCCCCTAATATTCATAACTTGTGATAATATTAATCATCGGTGTCGGTATAGTCATCAGAAGCATCGATCTGGGGCTTACCGCCTGAAAGAGTATGAAAACGCTTTGGACGACTAATCTTTGCAAGATATTTGGTCCATACTTTTTCTTCTATTGTCACAGGCTGCCGTTCACCCCGGCAAACAGCAACAAACAGCTCTTCTACTTCTGTTTGAGGCTCGCGTTTACCAAGATCTAACTCATTGAACGCATAACCATGGCGCTCTAGCAATTGCGCCTCTTTAATGGTGAAATCGCCATGGCGGGAGAACCCGCGAGGATAATTTTTGTTATCAAAAAAACGATTAGTCGTGATGAAGCTTTCGGCCATCTGACACACTCCTAATTCTAGTACTGTTACTATCATGCCAATTATGGCGCGGAGTATTAGATAGGCCTGGCGTTCTGTAAAACAAAAAATTTAAATCTTAACGATAAATATTATTGGAGATATATGTGGACACTGAATTACTGAAAACCTTCTTGGAAGTCAGTAAAACTCGTCACTTTGGGAGGGCAGCCGAATCACTGTACCTGACGCAATCAGCAGTTAGCTTTCGCATACGCCAACTAGAAAATCAATTAGGTACTCATCTTTTCACTCGCCACCGTAATAACATCCGTCTTACAGCAGCAGGAGAGCGCCTTATTCCCTATGCAGAATCACTGATGAGCACCTGGCTATTGGCTAAAAAAGAGATAATGCATGCTTCTCAACATATTGAATTAACAATTGGTGCCACTGCATCACTATGGGAAGCATATTTAACTTCCTGGTTACAAGGCTTCTATAAAAAACATCAGGAATTAAGATTGGAATCCCGGGTTTCTACACGGCAATCCCTTGTTAAACAGCTTCATTCACGTGAGTTAGATCTGTTGATCACTACCGAACCACCCAAAATGGATGAGTTCCAAAGCCTATTATTAGGAAATATTTGCTTAAAGTTATTAACAACAGAAGAAAATCTGAAATACCAAATTAAAAATTACATCAAGCTAGAATGGGGAGCTGATTTCCATCATCAAGAACAACGGATTTTAAAAAGTGAGCAGTTACCTACCATCACAACCACTTCAGCACATATAGCCCGCCAACTACTCAATAGCGTAAGAGGAGCCGCCTTCTTACCAATACACTGGCAAAATGAATATCCAGAGCTGGTCTCCTATCCAAATACTGAACTAATTGAACGCCCATTATATGCCATATGGCTACAAAAGAATGATCAGCAAGCATTCATTCAACAGCTATTAAAAATACCTATCATACATACTCCTACAAGAGGTTAAGAAGCATCCATGTAAATCATTTAATTAGCAAATATATGTTCTGCAAAATTTATGGATAGCAATACTATACGAAAACAGGAATGAAAATAGTAAAGGAGAAAGAAATTTCAGATCGAGCATAAGGTGGGATTACTTTTACTATCTTCCCACATATAGCTCCTATTTACTAAGTAATCCTTACGTATAGTATAACCTGAATCAGACGTAGTGTTCCCACCTTATCGTTTTAGGTATCCTATCCTTCAAACCGAGCTTTTCTTAAGAAGAAAATTTTCACAATCAAAATATTAGCTAAGATCCATTCGTACATATCCTCTAGACACTTAGTTCAGAAGGACTTTAACTAACCTCAGCTTTGCTTAAGGATAGCGATTTCAGAATCACGTAAATTTAAGCTCGGTTTTTTCGGTTGGAATGTATATGCAATTAAGCCCGATACTACCTCCAACAAAAAGCCGACTATACTCCGATGTCGTGAATATTCTATCTGAGAAATATTTTTCAATTGGTCATTCACGGTCTCTATCAAAAAACGCTTTCTTAACATAATCTTATCCCAAAGCGATAAAAACTTGGCTTTCATATTGCGACGAACACTTGTGATAAGTGTTATCCCTTCTGCCTCCAGTTCATCACTTAAAGCTTGTGATAAATACCCTTTGTCGCCATACAGATGTCCTGTTAATCCTTTTACCCATTCCTTAACCGGATGGCGATCATCTGTATTTCCCGGCGTTAA